>JAKLHH010000346.1 GCA_022710245.1 Myxococcota bacterium | reverse complement strand
CTACGAGCTGGTCGGCCTCGTCGACAGCAGCCGGACCGGCAACCTGCTCAGCCGCATCTCCGGGATCCGCCGCCAGTTCGCCACCGACCTCGGCCTCATCATCCCGCCCATCCACGTGCGGGATAACCTCCAGCTCCGGCCGGGCGAGTACCGCGTCCTGCTCTCGGGCAACGAGGTCGGCCGCGGGGAGGTGAAGGTCGGCCAGTTCCTCGCCATGGACCCCGGCAGCGCCACCGGCCAGCTGCAGGGCACCGCGGTGAAGGAGCCGGCGTTCGGGCTCCCCGCCTGCTGGATCGGGGCGAGCGACCGCGGCGGCGCCGAGGCGATGGGCTACACCGTCGTCGACGCGGCGACCGTGATCGCCACCCACCTCAGCGAGCTCCTGCGCAAGAACGCGCCGGACCTGATCGGGCGCCGCGAGGTGCAGGAGCTCCTCGACATCTTCGCCAAGAGCAACCCGCGCCTGGTCGAGGACCTGATCCCGACCCTGCTGCCGCTCGGCGAGGTGATCAAGGTCCTGCGCAACCTGCTGCGCGAGGGCGTCTCCATCCGCGACCTGCGCACCATCTTCGAGGCGCTCGCGGACCACGCCGGGCAGCTGAAGGACCCCGAGCTCCTGACCGAGCTCGTCCGCCAGCGGATGGCGAAGCACCTCACCTCGCGCGTCCTCGCCGACGACGGCAAGGTGCACGCGCTGGTCCTCGACCCGCAGCTCGAGCAGGACCTGCGCCAGTTCCTGCACGGCACCCAGCGCGAGGCCGCCGCCTTCGACGGCCACGCGATCCCGCGCGTGCTCGGCGCCCTCGAACGCGCGGCGGCCCGCGTCGCCTCGAGCGCGCAGATCCCGGTGCTGGTGGTGGCTCCCGACGTGCGGCCTCACCTGGCGGCCTTCGCGGCGCGCCACGTGCCGGCGCTCTCCGTCTACAGCTATCGCGAGATCGAACCCGCGACGCCGATCCACACCCTCGGCGTCGTCGGTGGAGCGGAGTAGTTGATGCTCGTCCGCAAGTACAGGGCCAGGAACCTGAGAGAGGCGCTGGCGCAGATCAAGGAGGAGCTCGGGGACGGCGCGACCATCCTCAGCACCCGCACGGTCAGCGCGGGCCTCTTCCGCTCCGATCTCGAGGTGACCGCGGCCGCGCCCCAGGTCGCGCTGCCGCCGCTGGCCGCGCCGCGCGAGGCGCCGCGCGAGGCGCCCCCGCCCGCGCCCCCGCCGCGGTCGCTGCCGCCGCCCCAGCCCGGGGGTGACCTGCAGCAGGTGGCGCGGATCCTGGCGCCGCTCCGCCAGGAGCTGCGGGCGCTCCACACCGAGATGCGGTCGCTGGCTGGCGAGCTGGTCAACGCCGAGCGCGTCGAGTCGGTGCTCGAGGACCTGCGGGCCGCGCTCCCGCCCGCCGCGCCGCCGCGCCTGCCGGCCGCCGACCTCCTCGACCAGCTGCGCGAGCGGCTCCTCGAGGCGGGCCTGCGCCGCGAGCTCGCCGCGCACGTCCTCGAGGAGGTCACCCCGCGCCTGCCGGCCGACCCCGCCGAGGCCGCGGCCTGCCTGAGCGGGATCGCGGCCGCGGTGATCGCCGGCGAGCTCCGCGCGGTGGCGCCGCTCGAGGGCACCGGGGCCGGCCGCCGCGTGGCGCTGGTGGGCCCGGCCGGCGTCGGCAAGACCACCACGCTGGCCAAGATCGCCGCGCGGGCGACCCTCTTCGAGGGGCGCCGCGTGGGGCTGATCGGCTGCGACACGGACCGCATCGGCGCGGTGCGCGCCCTCGAGGACGTGGCGCGCCTCCTCGGCGTGCCCCACCGGGTGGCCCGCGGCCTCGCCGAGCTGCGGCAGGCGCTGGCCGAGCTCGCCGACTGCGACCTGATCCTGATCGACACCAGCGGCCACTCGCCGCGCGATCCGGTGGCGATGGACGCGCTCGCGGCGCTGCTCGCCGGCGCCGACGTCGAGCCCTGCCTGCTCCTCAACGCGGACCTGCGCGCGCTCGAGCTCGACGGCTGCGTGCGCGGCTTCGCCGCCGTCCGCCCCCGCTCGCTGATCATCACCAAGGTGGACCAGGCCCTCGGTCACGCGGGTCTCTACGACGCCGCGCGCTCGAGCGGTCTGCCGCTCATGTACCTCACCACCGGCCGGCGGATCCCGGACGACCTCGAGGCGGCCACGCCCGCCAGGGTCGCCGCGCTGGTCATGGGTCTGCACCAGAACTAGGAGCGTACCGACGATGCTCGACCTCTCCCACATCCCTCCCCGGCCCCACGGCCTCGCCCTCTCTCCGCCCGACGCCCCGGAGCACGGCGGCGGCGCGGGCGAGCGCGGCAAGCTGCTCCCCCTGCGCCCCGCCGGCCAGCACGAGGCGCGCGTCATCGCCGTCACCTCGGGCAAGGGCGGCGTGGGCAAGAGCGTCATCTCGGCGAACCTCGGCATCTGCCTGGCCCGCACCGGGCGCAAGGTGCTGCTGGTCGACGCCGACCTCGGCCTCGCCAACCTCGACCTGATGCTCGGGGTCAAGGCGCGCGCCAGCGTGCGCGAGGTGCTCTCCGGCGGCACCACCGTCAGCTCGGCGATGGTCGAGGGACCCTCGGGCGTGATGCTGCTCCCCGCCTGCAGCGGCGACGTGAAGCTGGCCGAGCTCGACGAGACCGCGCGCCTCGGCCTCCTCGGCGCCATCGACAGCCTGGAGGACCGCTTCGACACGGTGGTGGTCGACACCGGCGCCGGGATCGGCTCGAACGCGCTCTACTTCGCCGCCGCCGCCCAGCAGATCCTCGTCGTCACCACCCCCGACCCGGCCGCGATGGCGGACGCCTACGCGATGATCAAGGTGCTCCACCTGCGCTGCGGCGTCGAGCGCATCCACCTCGCCGTCAACATGGCGAGCGGGCCGCGCGAGGCGGAGCAGGTCGTCAGCCGCATGCTCGGCCTGGTGCACCAGTTCCTCGACGTGGCGCTGGTGCCGGTGGGCTTCATCTACCGCGACGAGGCGGTCTTGAGGAGCGTGAAGGAGTGCGTGCCGCTCGTCGCCGGCTACCCGCAGGCCCCCATCTCGGGCTCGCTGCACGCGCTCGCGGAGCGGCTCATCGACGAGCGCCCCGACGCCGGCAGCCGCGGCACGCCTCAGCTCTTCTGGAAGAAGGTGATCGGGCTGCATCGTGAGGAGGACGACCGATGACCCAGACCGAGAGGCACACCGAGGCCGCGGGCTACCTCCCGTTCGTCCGGCGCATCGCCGGGCGCATCGCCAGGCGGCTCCCGCACAGCGTCGACCTCGACGATCTGATGAGCGCCGGGACAGTGGGGCTGATGGAGGCCCTCGAGCGCTTCGATCCGTCTGGCGGTCGCACCTTCGAGACCTACGCCGAGTTTCGCGTCAAGGGCGCGATCCTCGACGAGCTGCGGCGCGCCGATCCGCTGAACCGCTCGGCGCGGACCGCCCACAACCGGGTCGCGGCCAAGACGGCGGAGCTCACCTCCGAGTTCGGCCGCCCACCCGGCTCGGACGAGCTCGCGGCGGCCCTGCACACCTCCGTCGACAACTTCGTCAGCCGGCTCTCGCCGCTGCACGCCTACCGCCAGGTGCCGATCGACCCCGAGGCGGTGCCGGCCGAGGACGGCAGCGCCGACCAGGAGGAGCGGCTCGGCCAGAAGGAGCTGCAGGCGCTGGTGCGCCGCGCCATCGAGACCCTCTCCAGCCGCGAGCAGATGGTGCTCAACCTCTACTACGTCGACGAGGTGAACCAGGCGCAGATCGGCAAGATGCTCGGCGTCAGCGAGTCGCGCATCTGCCAGATCCTGACCGAGACGGTGAAGACCCTCCGCCGCCAGATCGCACGGGAGCTCGACTAGCCATGGAGAACGGCATCTACAGCGCGGTCTCGGGCGCGGTCGCCCAGGTGAGGACCCTGGAGAACGTCTCCAACAACCTCGCCAACGTCTCCACCACGGGCTTCAAGGGGACGCGCCTCACCTTCAACGAGGTCCTCGGCAGGGCCACGCGCGGCCAGCCCCGCAGCCTGAGCTTCGTCCGCCCCGCGGAGTCGCGGCTCGACCTGCGCCCGGGCGCGCTCAAGCCCACCGGGCGCAAGCTCGACGTGGCCCTCGAGGGCGCCGGCTACCTCTGCGTGCGCGACGGCACCCGCGAGGTCTACACTCGCGGCGGCTCGCTGCAGGTGCGCGCCGACGGCGTGCTGGCGGACGCCGAGGGCTACCCCCTGCTCGGCCGCGACGACCGCCCGCTCACGCCGGGGGCGGACGTCACCGACCTCACCATCGACGGGACCGGCCGCGTGAGCAGCGCCGGCGGCGAGGTCGGGGTCCTCAAGCTGGTGGAGTTCGCGCGCCCGAAGGGGCTGCAGCCCCTGGGCGCGAACCGGGTCGCCGCGCCGGCCGCAGCGGGCGCGCAGCCCGCCGCGGGGACCAGGGTCCGCCAGGCCCACCTCGAGGCCTCCAACGTCAACGCCATCACCGAGGTCAGCTCGATGATCGTCGCGAGCCGCGCCTACGAGACGGTCCACAACATCATCTCCACCTTCCGCCAGGTGGACAGCCGCGCCGCCAACGACCTGGGCGGCGAGGGCCGGTAAGAGGACGGGAGGAGCACCATGCTACGCGCGCTGTCGACCGCTGCCACCGGGATGGAGGCCCAGCAGGCCAAGATCGATGTGGTGGCCAACAACCTCGCCAACGTGAACACCGCCGGCTTCGCCAAGAGCCGGGTGGACTTCGAGGACCTGCTCTACGAGACGCTGCGCCAGCCGGGCACCTCCGCCGCCGAGGGTCGCGAGATCCCCGTCGGCATCCAGATCGGGCACGGCGCGCGCTTGATCGCGACCCAGTCGATCTTCACCCCCGGCGACCAGCAGCAGACGGGCAACCCGCTCGACCTGGCGATCGAGGGCTCGGGCTTCTTCATCGTCAACCAGCCCGACGGGCGCCCGGCCTACACGCGGGCCGGGACCTTCAAGACGAACAGCCAGGGTCAGATCACCACGGCGGACGGAAACCTCCTCGAGCCAGCCATCACCATCCCGGCCGACGCGCTCAAGGTCACCGTCGGGCGCGACGGGACGGTCTCTGCGGTGCTCGGCAACCAGACGCAGCCCACGCAGCTCGGCAAGATCCAGCTCGCGGTCTTCGCCAACCCGGCGGGCCTCGAGCGGGTCGGGCACAACCTCTTCCTCGAGACCGCGGCCTCCGGCGCCGCCCGGCAGGGGACCCCGGGGACGAACGAGATCGGCACCATCGCCCAGGGCGCCCTGGAGATGTCCAACGTCAAGGTGGTCGAGGAGATGATCGAGCTCATCGTCGGGCAGCGCGCCTACGAGGCGAACTCGCGCGTGATCAAGACCGCCGACGAGATGCTCCACACCACCGCGAACCTGAGGTAGCCCGTGCGCACCACGCTGCTCTTCTTCTGCTTGCTCGCGGCGGCCCCGGCCGACGCCGCGCTCCGCGTGGCGGGGCCGCGGGTTCGCCTCTCCGAGGTCGTGGCGGGGGTCACCCCCGAGACCGACGGAGACCTCGGCCCGGCCCCCGCGCCCGGCCAGCGCCGCCGCATCTACCGCCAGCAGCTCGTCGCGCTCCTCGGCGAGGCGGCCGGGCGGCGGCTGCCCCGCTACCTCGAGGTGGAGACGCGCGCCCGCGCGCTGCCCTGCGCCAGCCTCGAGCAGCTCGCCCGCGAGGCGCTCGCCGGCAAGCTCGCGCCCGGCCTGCGCCTGCGCGCGCTCGTCTGCGCCGCGCCCGTGCGGGTGCCCGAGGGAGAGCTCGCGGTCACCGCGCGGCTCGCCGACGGCGGCGCTCGCGCCGGGCGCCTGACCGTCACCCTCGAGCTGCAGGTCGGCGAGTGGCCCGCGCAGAAGCTGCTCCTCGGCGCCGAGATCGACGGGCGCCTGCCGGTGGTGGTCGCCGCGGTCGACCTCGCCGCGGGCGCCGTCCTCGGCGCGGACGACCTCCGCGTCGAGTCGCGCGCGGCGATCGGGCTGCCGACGGATCTCGTGGGCGCCACCGTCGACGCGGTGGGCAAGAAGCTCACCACCCCGCTGCGGGCCGGCGCCTCGCTCCGCCGCGGCGTCCTCGCCAGCGTGCCGCTCGTCACCCGCGGGAGCTCGGTCTCCGTGCTGGTCACGCTCCCCGGCCTGCGCATCAGCAGCCGGGGCACCGCCCGCGAGGACGGCGCCGCCGGCGACACCATCAACGTGCTCTGCCAGGGCTCCGCCCGCATGGTGCGCGCCCGCGTCGTCGCGGCTCGCACCGTCGTCGTCGACCCTTGAGGAGGAGGAGCGTGATGAGACTCGTACGGCTGCTTCTTGGACGCTCTGCCGCCTCCGGGGCGGCGACCGCGCTGCTGCTCCTCGCGGCGTGCACGCCCCACATCCGGCCCTACACCCCCAAGGTGCGGAACTACAAGGCCGACCGCTACGCGAGCTCGACCGAGGAGCGCAACGAGGGCTCGCTCTGGAGCGAGAACGACGACTCCCTCTTCACCCACCGGCGCTCGGCGCGGGTCGGCGACCTGATCACGATCGCCATCCTGGAGGCCGCCGACGCCACGCGCGACGCGACCACCGACACCTCGCGCAAGAGCGACGTGCAGCTGGGGATCGGCTCCTTCGCCGGCGCCATGCAGGCGCTCAAGGCGGCCTACCCGACCATCGATCCGGAGAAGCTGATCGCCGCGATGACCAAGAACGACTTCAGCGGCAAGGGCCAGACCACCAGCTCCGGCAAGCTCACCGCCACCCTCACCGCGCGCATCAAGCAGGTGCTGCCGAACGGCGACTACTACATCGAGGGCTCCAAGGTCGTGATGATCAACGAGGAGGAGAGCCACATCTACATGAGCGGCGTGATCCGGCCCTCGGACATCCAGGCCGACAACACCGTCGCCTCCAACCTGATCGCCGACGCCCAGGTCGAGTACACCGGCCGCGGCCCGGTCTCGGACAAGCAGAAGCCGGGCTGGTTCTCGCGCCTCCTCGACTGGATCTGGCCCTTCTGAGCCGAGGTCATCATGACGACTCGCATCACACTGCTCTGCGCGCTCCTCCTCGGCCTCGCCGTCCCGGCCGCGCCCGTCAGGGCCGCCCGCGTCAAGGACCTCGCCTCGGTGCGAGGCATCCGCTCGAACCAGCTGATCGGCTACGGCCTGGTCGTCGGGCTCGGCGGCACCGGCGACGACCAGCAGGTGTACTTCACCCTGCGCTCGGTGCAGCTCATGCTGCGCCGCCTGGGCGTGCAGGCCGCGCAGGACTCGGTCTTCGACCTGCGCAACCTGCGCCTGCGCAACACCGCGGCGGTGATGGTGACCGCCGAGCTGCCGCCCTTCGCCCGCTCGGGGACACGGCTCGACGTGACCGTCTCGTCCCTCGGCAACGCGAGCAGCCTGCAGGGCGGGACGCTCCTGCTCACCCCGCTCCTCGGCGCCGACCTCAAGGTCTACGCGCTCGGGCAGGGCCCGCTCTCGGTGGGCGGCTTCAA
>JAKLHH010000345.1 GCA_022710245.1 Myxococcota bacterium | reverse complement strand
ACGAGGCTGATGGCGAAGCCCGCGGCCGACTCGGTGAGGGGAGGCCCCTGGCGCAGGTGGATGACCGGCGGCGGCTCCGCGGCTGGCGCCGGCCAGCGCGAGGCCTCGTGCGCGGAGGGGGCGGCCCGCGGCGGCGCGACGCGCGAGGCCGGGGCGGGACGCGAGGCGGGCGCCGGCGGCAGTGGTCCGACGGGCGGAGCGGGCATCGGCTGGTCGACCTCGATGGGCCCCTCGACGGGGGCCGGTGCGAGCTGCACCGGAGGAGGTGGTGGAGGTGGCGGCGGGGCGCAGCGATAGCAGGGGACGACCTCGATGTGGTGGTGGTGCGCGGCGTGCGCGGCGACCACGAAGGGCAGCGTGCGGATCATCACGTGGCCGGCCACCGCCGCGGCGGTCCCGGCCGCGCGGGCGGCGCCGCCGGCGACGTGGCCGAGGCCGTGCCCGCCTCCCTTGCCGCCACCCGCGACGACGGCGATGACGAGGCCGACGACGAGCACGACGAGGAGCACGGTGAGGATCACGCGGAGCGTCTTCATCCCGGCGCCGTCCTCGTTGCCGACGTAGGCCCAGCCGCGCGCGTAGAGGGTGGCGTCGGCGCCCGTGGTCTTGCCGATCTGGCGCGTGAGGTCGAGGGAGACCCGCGTCGCGAGCGCGCCGGGGCCGGGCCCGAGCGGCGCCGTCGACTGGTGGAGCTCCACGCGGAGGTCGGCGAGGTCCTTGGGGTGGATGATCATGCGCACGCCGCCCGTGCGTGGCTCGGTCGCCAGGCCGTCCGGCTGGACCACCGCCTTCACCTCGTAGCCCTGTCGCGCCAGCGCGGCGGCGACCCCGCGGTGCACGCGATCGAGCACCCTCTGGTCGAGGGCGATGGTCCCGCTCGAGCGCGGGTCCTGGTTGCCGATCTGCACGCTCACATCGACCGGGAGCACGGCCACCGAGCGGACGCGGGTCGCGCCGCTGGCGAAGTCGCTGGCCATCCGCGGGTGCACCGCGGGCAGCGAGCAGGCTGCGTTGCTGATGGCCGCGAGCGCGACGGCCACGGCCGGGAGCGAGCGAGCGAGCGCGGAGAGTCGCATGCCCGCGAGGTTAGCAAGCGGTGTGCCGCGCGAAAAGCAGCGGGGTCACGTGGGCGGCGCGCGGCGAGTGTCGCACCTTCGCCTCAGGTGTGAAGAGAACAGGAGCGGCGCCGCGCAGGCCGGGCAGTCGCGCAGAGCTGCCGCGACCAGAACAGGAGCGGCCGCGACGCAAAGCTCAGGCGGGCTGCACGAACTGCGCGCGGATGGTCCGCGCCCCGAGCTGCTGGAAGTAGATGGTGAGGTTCTGGTTCGGCGGCGCGCCGGTGATGACGCGGATGGTGCCGACGCCGAACTTCGGGTGCTGCACGCGCTGGCCCACGCGGAAGCTGCCCCCGCCGCCCGCGTCCTCGTCGGGCGCGCTCTGGTCGAAGTCGCCGGAGCTCTGATCGAAGCTGCGGTCGACCCAGACCTCGTCGGACGCGCGCTCCTGGCGGGGCGCCTCGCTCCAGGCGGCGCGCAGGCTCGCCGGCGCCTCCTGCTCCCAGGGCAGGCGCTCCTGGCGGCCGCTGCCCTCGCTGCGAGGAGCGGGGCGCGGCGCGGCGGGCCGAGCCACCGTCGGCTGCGGGCCGGTCGAGGGGCGGACCGGTCGGTGCGGGCCCCGGTCCTCGCGTCCCTGCGGGCCCCTCCGGGATGAGGCAGCGGGGCCGGTGCGCGAGGTGGGGCGCATCGGCCCGGTCTGCCGCGGCGCCATCGCCGCGTGCACCGAGCGGAAGCGCTGCGCCGGCGCGGCGAGGAGGTGCTCCGGGATGTGGCGCAGGAAGTCGGAGGGCTCGTTCTGCTGCACCTGCCCGAAGACGCCGCGCTCGCGCGCGTGGCTGAGGAAGAGGAGCTCGCGGGCGCGGGTGATGGCCACGTAGGCGAGGCGGCGCTCCTCCTCCATCTGGTCGAGGTCGCCGAGCGAGCGGCTGTGCGGGAAGATGCCCTGCTCCAGCCCGACGATGAAGACGACGGGGAACTCGAGGCCCTTGGCGCTGTGTACGGTCATCAGCGTGACCCGCCCCTCGCTCTCGGCGTAGGCGTCCACGCTGGAGGCGAGCGCGACCTGCTCGAGGAAGCCGGCGAGGGTCGGCTCGTGGGCCTCGCGCTCGTAGTCGTGGAGCGAGGAGACCATGGCGCCGAGGTTGTCGATCCGGCTCTGCGCCTCGCTGGAGCCGTCGATCGCCAGGCGCTCGAGGTAGCCGCTCCGCTCGAGCACCACCTCGGCCAGGCGCGAGGGCGGCACCTTGGGCGCCTCGGCGGCGAGCTCGTCGTAGAGCTCGACGAAGGAGGCGAGCTTGCGCCGCGGCCCGGAGCGGAGCTCGTCGTCGTCCGAGTCCTGGTCCTCGCCTCCCTGCGGGAGGCTCCGGGATGAGCCCGCGGGACTCTGGGACGAGCGGCGCACCGCCTCGAGGAGCGAGATCCCCTCCCGCCGCGCCCGCGCCGCGCAGCGCTCGATGGTGCTCTCGCCGATGCCGCGCGTGGGGACATTGATGATGCGGAGCAGCGCCACCTCGTCGGCCGGGTTGACCAGCACCTTCAGGTAGGCGATCAGGTCCTTGATCTCGGCGCGGTCGTAGAAGCGGATGCCACCGACCACCGAGTAGGGGACCGGCGGCCGCGCCGAGCGGAGCGCGTCCTCGAGCACGCGCGACTGCGCGTGGGTGCGGTAGAAGACGGCGAACTGACCGAAGCTGCGCCCCTGGGTGCGGAGCTGCAGCATCTTGGTCAGCACCAGGCTCGCCTCGGCGCGCTCGTCCTCGCACTCGTAGAGCGTGATCGGCTCGCCGCCCTTCTGGTCGGTCCACAGCGTCTTCGGCTTGCGGCCCGCGTTGTGCGAGATGACCGCGCCCGCCGCGTCGAGGATGACCTGGGTCGAGCGATAGTTCTGCTCGAGCTTGACCACCGTCGCGCTGGGGTGGTCCTTCTCGAAGCCGAGGATGTTGCGGATGTCGGCGCCGCGCCAGCCGTAGATCGACTGATCGTCGTCGCCGACCACGCAGAGGTTCCCGTGCTGGGCGCTGAGCAGGCGCACCAGCTCGTACTGGACCGCGTTGGTGTCCTGGAACTCGTCGACGAGGACCTGCTCGAAGCGCCGCGAGAGCCGCTCGGCGAGCTGGGTGTCGACGCGCAGGAGCTCGACCGCCTTCAGCAGCAGGTTGCCGAAGTCCACCGCGTCGGCGGCGAGCAGGCGCCGCTCGAACTCCGGGTAGACCTTGGCGACGAGGTCGGTGAAGTAGTCCTCGCCCTGGTAGCTCTCCGGGCGGATGCCCTCGTTCTTCGCCCGGTCGATGCGCCAGAGGATCTCGCGCGGGGCGAAGAGCCGCTCGGGGACGCCGAGGTCGGTGAGGATGCGCTTGAGCAGCGCGAGCTGGTCGTCGTCGTCGTAGATGGTGAAGTTGCGCGAGAGCCCGACCGGCTGCCCGTGCATGCGCAGGAGGCGCGCGCAGATGGAGTGGAAGGTGCCGATCCAGAGCCCGGCGGCGCTGCCGCCGAGGAGCTTCTCGGCGCGCTCGCGCATCTCGCCGGCGGCCTTGTTGGTGAAGGTGACCGCCAGGATGCCGTGCGCGGGGACGCCGGACTGGATCAGGTTGGCGATGCGGTAGGTGATGACGCGGGTCTTCCCGCTGCCGGCGCCGGCGAGGACCAGCAGCGGGCCGCTCGTCTGCAGGACAGCCTCGAGCTGCCGTGGGTTGAGCTCGCGTTCGAAGTCCACGAAGGGGCGCTATAGCCCCTCGGCGTGGCAGGGGCAAGGGGTAAGTCGTCCGTCCCCGCGCGCCCCTGGCGCGAGGCGCACCCCGTCGATTAGACTCGCGCCGCGATGGCCCCCCGCGACCCCAAGCGCAGCCTCCGCCACCTCGCGCGCCGCCTCTGGCGCGAGCACGCGAGCCCGGCGCGCCTCGGGCTCGCCGTCGGCCTCGGGGTGGTGATCGGCTGCTCGCCCTTCTTCGGCCTGCACCTGCCCCTCGGGCTCGGCCTCGCCCTGCTGCTGCGCCTGAACAAGGTCGCCGTCTTCCTTGGCTCGCAGATCTCCATCCCGCCGCTGGCGCCGCTGCTCGGCTTCGCCAGCGTGCAGGTCGGCGCGCGCCTCCTCTCCGGCGCCTGGCTCCACCTCGGCGCGGCGGACTTCGCGCTGACCCGGCTCCCGGGCCTGGTCCGCACCTTCTTCCTCTCCTGGCTCCTCGGCGGTCTCCTCGTCGGCGTCGCGCTCGGGCTGCCGGTCGGGCTGCTGACCGGGCTCGTCATCCGCTGGCGCCGCCGCTGCGCCGCCTCCCCCGAGGCCGCGGCCCGCGAGGCCGCCTGGCGCGAGGCCGGCCGCGCCGCGCTCGCGCGCTACGCGGGCGCCTCACGCGGGCACCGCGGCTACCTCGCCTCGAAGCTGCGCATGGATCCGGTCTACCGTCAGGTCTGCGAGGGGCTGGGTCTGGCGGAGACGGTGGTCGACCTCGGCACCGGGCTCGCGCTCCTGCCGGTGCTCCTCGCGACACGCGGCCAGGCAGCGCGGGTCCTCGGCGTGGAGTGGGACGGCAAGAAGGTCGCCAGCGCGCGCGGGGCGTGCGCCGGCCTGGGCAGCGTCGAGCTGATCGAGGCCGACGCGCGGGCGCACCCGCTGCCGCCCACCGACGCCATCCTCCTCGTCGATCTCCTCCACTATTACCCGCTCGTCGAGCAGCACACGCTCCTCGAGCGGGCCGCGGCGGCGCTGCGGCCCGGCGGCCGGCTGGTCATCCGCGAGACCGATCGCCGCGCGCCCTCGCTGCTCACCCGAGCCATCGAGGGGCTCGCCGTGCGCCTCGGCTGGAACAAGGGGCCAGGGCTCTCCTTCCGCACCGCAGGCGAGCTCGCCGCGGAGCTGGAGGGCCTCGGCCTGCGCTGCCGCCTGGAGCAGGCGAGCTCCTGGCTCCACCGCGGCAACTTCCTGCTCTGGGCCGAGCGGCCCGCCCTCGCCGCCGCCGAGGCCTGAGTCGCGGCGCCGCCCAGGTCGGGCGGTCGGGCGAAGCTGCCGCGACCAAATCAGCTAGAGGCCGATCGGGGTCAGGGTGAGGCGCAGCTCCCGCTCTCGGGCACGCTGCTCACGAGCTGCTGGATCGCGGTGTTGCCGACGGTGAGGTCCTTGCCGCCCGAGACGAGCTTGACGTACTGGCGCTCGCCGGTGGGGTACTCGTCCTCGCCGTCGTGCCAGGTCCAGAGGTCCATCGACCCGCCGGCGTGGGCGATGGCGAGGCTCTGGTAGACGGCCTTCAGCGCGCGGAGCAGGCTGCGGTCGTAGCGCGCGGTGACGGTCTGCAGCCCGCCCAGGTCGCCGGTGTCCTGGTAGGTCCCGCCGGCCGTCTTCGAGGCGCGCACCGAGATGGCCCAGACGTCCTTCTGCTGCGTGACCGCCAGCTCGCGGACCGCGGCGCTGACCAGCCGGTGCTGGGCGTGGCCGTACTCGCCCCAGGGGTTGTGGGTGACGACGCGCGCGACGCCGGCGTCCTTGATCAGCGGCTCCAGCGCCGCCTTGATCGAGGCCAGGGTGACCTTCGCCTCGCGCTTGCACGGGTCGAGGTAGGTGGCGCTGAACTCGGCCTCGGTGACCTGGCCGAGCGGGTGGCTCCAGCGCTGCCGGTAGTAGGCCGGGTACCCGGTGAGGACGGCGTCGTAGAGGGGGATGCTCGGCATCGCCGCGAGGACGAGCTTGCTCGCGTAGGGCCAGAAGGGCTGCATCCAGAGGAGGTCGTCGTCCTGGTGGGCGAAGACGACCAGCGTGCGACCGTCAGCGAAGCTGCCGGCCTCCGCGCCGGAGAGGAGCACCGGGAAGACGCAGCCCAGGTCGCGCACAGTGTTGCCGGCGGCGTCGAGCGAGATCCCGTCGACGACCGGGCGCGCGCCCGCGTCGCAGCTGGGGACGCCGGTCGTCTCGCAGCGGCGGAAGCTCCCCAGGTCCCAGCTGTCGCCGCCGGTCGAGCACTTCTCGCCGCTGGTCGCGGTGCCCGAGCCGGAGAGCGTGGCGACCAGCGGGCTCGTCTGCGGCAGCGCGGTCCCCTCGGTCATCACGCAGGCGCACTGGTAGACGGTGTAGAGCGGGTAGCTGTACATCCCGATGACCACCTTGCGCGCGCCGTTCTGGCAGAGCGGGACCTTGCTGCTGTCGCAGGTGCCGTAGCGGTCGAGGTCCCAGGTGCCGCTGCCAGGATCGCCGGCGAGCGTGCACTCCGGCGCCCCGAGGTTCGAGACGCGGCCGCGCAGGGTGGCGACCACGCTGGCGTCGCGGGGCTGGTCGTGGAGCAGGCAGGCGACCGCGTACTTCCTGCCGCCGTCCGAGGTGGTCATCGCGGCGGTGATCAGCGGCTGCGAGCCGTTGGTGCAGAGGGCGGTGCCGGTCCCCGCGCAGCTCGCGTAGCCGCCGAGGTCCCAGTAGCCGACCGCGGCCGCGGCCGGGTCGGCGGCGGTGCGGCAGGTGAGCTGCCCGAGCGCGGTGTGGTCGAGGGAGAGCGTGGCGACCAGCTTGCTCGCCTTCACCTGCCCGGTCAGCACGCAGGCGTAGAAGATCTCCAGCGTGGTGGTGTCCGGCATCAGCGTGGAGGCGGTGACGACCCGGCGGGAGCCCTTCCCGCAGGTCGGCTCGCCCTTGCCGTCGCAGCTCGAGTAGCCGCCGCGATCCCAGAGCCCCTTGTCCGAGGCGGCGAGCGGCGTCGCGGCGGTCCAGCAGACGACGGGTCCGGTCTTGGGGACCTGCTTCCATAGCGTGGCGACGATGGCCGTCTGCTGATCCGCTCGCGGCAGCACGGCCGGGTGCTCGGCGCAGGGGCCCTCGCCGGTGCCGCCGACCACGGTGAAGGTGGCGCTGAAGGCGTCGGGGCCGGGGCGGATGTCCTGGTCGAACGCGCCGCCCTCGCTGTCCTTGAGGCCGGTCAGCGCGTCGAGGCGGTAGCTGCCGCTCACCAGCTCGCAGAGCGCGAGGGTCGCCACCGAGCGCTTGTCCCCGGATTGCCCGCCCACCTGCTCGCTGCTGAGGCTCCAGGTCCCCGGCAGCACCTTCTCGCCCGAGCTGGCGAGGAAGGTGAGCTTGAGGTTGCCCGCGATGCTGCTCGGGTCCACCTCGCGCGAGAAGACCACCACCGCCTCGGTGGGGGCGCTGGCCGTGGCGCCGCCGGCGGGCCGGGTCTCGATCACCCGCAGCGGCTGCGCCCCCGGCCTCAGGTTGAAGGGCAGGTCGATGTCGACGATCGCGCCCTGGGTGAAGCGCAGCTCGTTGCTCTGTCCGGTGGCGGCGGCGACCTTCTGCGGGGTGAGGCCGCTGGCGAAGACGGTGAAGGCGCGGTCGAGGTTGCTGCCCGGGACCAGCAGGGGCGAGGGCAGGCCGTCCGCGGTGCCGCGGGTGAGGACCAGCTCCAGCGCGCCGTCGGCGTCGACGTCCTTCGCCTCGAACGCCCC
>JAKLHH010000344.1 GCA_022710245.1 Myxococcota bacterium | reverse complement strand
GACGGAGCCGCCGCTCCCAGCCCGGATCGCCGCGGTGCTGGGCGCCGAGGAGCTTGAGCGCCACCACCTGACCGCCGGGTCCGACCGCGCGGAAGACCTGGGCGTCGGCGCTGTCCCCGAGGGGCTCGAGCAGGTGGTAGCACCCCACCCGCGAGGGGGTGCCCGGGCGGAGCGGCAGCGGGCTCGGGGTCTCGAGGGGAGCACCGGTCGTTCGCAGCATGAGAGGTTCTACGAGGCAGCTCGGCTCAGCTTCCCGCCCACTTACGACCGTGCGCGGGAGGGTCTATGATCACGCGATGCTGCGCCTCCCGGTGGCCGCCCTCGTCTCCCTGATCCTGACGAAGAGGTGAGGACGCGGTGAGAGAGGTGAGCTTGGCGCCGACCGGTGCTATCGTTCAAAGCATGTCACCTCGGCGACGCGCTGCCCGGCCTGGCCTCCTCGGTCTCCTCGGCCCCCTCCTCGCCCTGCTCGTCCTCTGCGCGGCCTGCACCTGGACCATGTCCGCGCAGCGGCAGCGGCGCATCTCGGACTGCCTCGCCCAGTGCGGCGCCTCGCAGGGCGGGCCCGGCGGCGCCCCGCTCAGCGACGGACAGCGGGACACGCGCTCCGACTGCGAGCGCCGCTGCCACGCGCTCAAGTAGAGCCGAGCAGGGAGCGGACCCGAGCGGCAAGCAGATCTGCGTAGACCCGGGATCCAGGTAGGGGCTGACGCGCCGCGAGCTCAGCGAGTGCCGCGCGGCGCACGGATCGCCGCGACCGGCGTGGTCGGCTGCGCCTCGCGGTAGGGCCCCTCGCCGGCGGGAGGCGTCACCCGCGCGAGGAGCGCGTCGACGCGGCCCTTGCGCCCGCCCTCGAGGAGCACGGGCAGCGCCGGGTCGGTGCCGGCGATGATGGTCCAGCCCGCGATCTTGCCCGAGGCCACCTTGACCACGAAGCGGCGTCGCCGTCGGCGGCGGCTCCAGGCGAGGACCGCGGCGAGCAGCCCGCCTGCCACGGTCAGCGCGGCGAGGGCGACCGCGATCAGCTTGGTGTCGGGCCAGGGCACCGAGCTGCGGTAGATGCCGTGGCCCTTCAGGTTGTCGAGGGTGGCCCAGGTCGGGTTGAAGAAGGCGAGCGCCGCGACGGCCACGCCCACCACCACGAGCCAGCTCGCCGCGCTGACCACGTTGCGGTCGAGGGCGTCGGCCGGGCCGCGCCGCCGCTCGGCCGCGAGCAGCGCCAGCGTCGCGTAGGCCGCAGCGCAGCCCCAGGGCCCCACCGCGCCGAGCGTCAGCTTGAAGAGGAGCGGGAGCTCGTCCTCGATGCCGGTGGTGCTGCCCAGGCTGGCGAGGGCGCGCCACTCGGCCGCGATGGCGATCGCGGCGTGGAGCAGCGGGGTGCCGAGCGCGACGGTGAGGAGCGCCGGCGCCGGACGCAGGCGCCGCGCGACGAGCACGAGGCCCAGCGCCAGCAGCGGCACGCGGAACGGGAGCTCGAGCCAGCGCCAGCTCGCCCCACCAGGCGAGGCGGCCGAGAGCGCGAGGAGCGGCAACGCGGCGAGCACCGCCGCGATCGTGAAGGGTCGCGCGCCGCGGCCTAAGGGTGGGGCCTCGAGGAGGCGGGTCAGCTCGGTCATCCTGAGGACTACGGTAGCACGAGCCGGCTCTTCCGGATCAGGCTCCCTCCGCGCCCGCCGCGGCGCGCCGCGCACGCCTGCAAGAGCGCGAGCCCGGGGGAGCTGAGGAGCTGGGAGCGGGTGGCGGGCGTGCGCCGCGCGGGGTGGATCCTTGCCTCCCTTGTGCTCATCCTCGGGGCGCCGGTGCTATCCTCGCCGGCGATGACCACCACCGCCGAGCTTGACGAGGAGACCGAGACCGAGGCCGAGACCGGGACCGAGGCCTCTCCAGCGCCGGCCGACGCGCGCCGCGGCGCCCGCCCCGCGCAGCTCGCGCCCTTCTTCGCGCTCACCGCGATCCTCCACGGGCTCGCGCTCGCCTCGCGCTTCTCCGAGGTGGCGGTGCGGCTCCCGGCGGGTCTCGCGGAGGCGATCCTCTTCGCGCAGCTCCCGCTCCTGCTCGTCGAGGGCCTCCTCGAGGGCGGCCTCGACTACGGCCGGCAGACGAGCGGGCTGCCGGGCTGGATGCGCATCCGCTCGCTCCCGGTGAAGGTCTCCTTCACGCTGGCCTTCAGCTACCTCGCGGTGGTCGTGCTGCAGACCTGGCAGCTCTCCATCGGGCCCATCGACCCGAGCCCGCCGGCGAGCTGGCCCCTCGAGCAGCGCGCGTTCTGGTTCGGCGTGATGACGGTGGGGATGTTCTTCGTCAACTACCTCGCCACCGCCTCGCTGCTGATCCCCGTCCTGCGCTTCCTCACCGCGCCCTTCCGGCGGCTGCCGCGCGCCCTGGCGCTCCCGCTCGTCGCGATCCTCGGCACCGGGCTCGGCTACGGCGTGGTCCTCCTCCTCGGCTCGGACACCCTCGGCTCGCGGATCGCGAGCCTCCGCTCCGCCATCGAGGCGCGGCCGGGCCTGGCGATCGGCATCAGCCTCGGGCTGGTGCTGGTGCCCGTGCTCTTCGAGCTGCTGCGCGGCGAGAAGCAGGAGCGCTGAGCCGAGCGCCAGCTGGCCGGCCTGCTCCCCGTCGTGGCGGGCCTGCCATCAGGGGGACATGCGGTGGGCGAGGTGTCGCCGGCGGACCCGCAGCGCCTCCGCGCGCTCGTCGGGGCTGACGGTGCGGCTCCCGGCGGGGAGGTGCCGCTGCAGCTCCGCCAGGCTCACGACCCTGGCTCGCGGGGTCTGCGGCGCGGTCGGCGTCGTGGCCCGCCAGGCGAAGGTCCCCTCGGGGTGGCCCGCGCAGTCGAGCCAGCCGGGGACGCCGGGGTCGCTCTCGCTGATGACCACGCGGATCACGCCGTCCCCATCCGCCGCCGCCTGCGCGTGGTTGAGGCTCGTCTGCCGCCCCTCGTAGTCGAGCGTCTCCGACCAGGGCGAGTAGAGGCACCACCCCCAGTAGCGGCAGGGCTCGGGGCGAGCGACCTCGACGAGCAGGCCCTCCCCCGGGCGCAGCTTCCACCTGCCGGTGGTGAAGAAGGTGTCCTTGTGCGCCAGCTGGATCTCGCGAGGCGGGGTGGCGGTGTTGGCGGGGATGAGGTCGAGCTTGAGCCCGATGCCGATCCAGTCCGCGACGTAGCTCTCGAGCTCCTGGCTCGCGCGCGTGAGGCGCCGGCCGATCTCCGCGCGCGTGAGCGCTGGCTGCGCCCTCGGCGAGAGACACTCGAGGTGCAGCTCCCCCTTCCGCTCGCGCTCCCAGTCGGCGAAGACCTGGTAGATGGCGAGGGTCTGCGCGCCGTCGACGGGCCGGATCGCGTGTGACCGCCGCGGGCTGCGGCCGATGAAGAGCTCGAAGGAGCCATCCGGCCCGAGCTGGAGCTCGTGCCCGCCGATCCGCTCACCGACCCGCGCGTCGGAGGTGCCGCCCGTGTAGGTGCCGATGATGGTCTGGTTGCACGTCCCCAGCGTGCCGCTGAGGCGGTACTCGCGATCGTCCGCCACCACCGCCGAGATGTAGAGCGTGTCGGGGTTCGAGAAGCCCCACTTGTAGCCGATGCCCTGCGAGCGGAAGAGCACCGGCTGATCGGGGTCGCCGTAGCCGACGTTCTTGAGGCTGGCGAGGGCGACCTGGCCGGCGAGGAAGCGGTAGGCCTCCGCGTGGAGCGTCTCGGCGCCGATCGCGGGGTGATGGCGCACGGCCTCGTCGACCCGGGCGACGGCGGCGGCCCACGCCTGCCACGCTCGCTCGAGCGGCAGGGCGGCCTCTCGCGCGCGCCCTCTCGCCAGCGTGCCGCGCAGGCGGCCGAGGACACGCGCGGCAGCCTCGAGGAGCTCCTCGCGCCTCACGCCGCACGCTCCTTCCCCGGCAGCCCGAAGTAGTCGGTGTAGAACTCGAACCGCCCCGCGTCCCTGGCCCGGTCGATGCCGAAGTCGGCCGCCTCGTAGCGGTGCTCGTGCTTCCTCTTCTCGGCGGCGGCCTGCCGCATGAACGCGGTCATCCGGGTGCGCGCCGCCTCGGTCAGCTCGAGGTCGAACTTGCGATAGATGCGCTCGACGCTGCTCAGCGGGTCGCGGACGATCTCGTCCATCTGCAGGTCGATGAACTGCGCGCCGCGCGCCTCGAGCCGCCGGCGCTGCTCCACGTTCTCTCGCAGCATCCGCTCCATGATCTCCAGGTACTCGCGGCCCAGGCGGTGAAAGTCGATGCGCTCGCACGCCACCTGCAGCACCAGCGCGCCGAGGCTCGCCATCGAGACGACCGTGGTCAGCGGGTCGCGATGCGTCTGCACGATGCAGGCGTCCGGGTAGACCCGCAGGAGCTCCTCGAGCCGCGCGAGGTGCGGCGGGGACTTGAGGAGCCAGCGCTCCTTGCGCAGCCCGCCCGACTGCATCAGCTGCAGGTAGAGCTTGTGCCGGTCGTACTGCCAGGGCGGGTTCTGCTCGACGAGCCAGCGCTGGTAGCTCGAGCACCCGAACATGACGAAGAACTGATGGCTGTAGAAGTCGATCGACATCAGCAGCGCGCACTCCTGCGCGTGCCAGGGGTGGATCGGGTGCGCCGTGACCATCCGCGGCGAGAGGTAGTAGGCGATGCGGTAGTTCCAGTCCGCCAGCCTGACGCGCCGGTCCCGCTCCATCGTCCTCGGGTCCACCGGCGGCCAGGGCTCGAAGACCTCCCACACCATCGGGTAGCGGTTCGCCGGGTCCTGGCTGAGGAGGTTGTGCGTGATGGTGGTGCCCGTGCGCGGGAGGCCGAGGATGAAGAGCGGTCGCCGGATCTCCTCGCCGAGGACCTCGGGGTGGCGCATGACGTGCTCGGTGATGTTCAGGCGGTGCCGCAGCAGCTGCGTGATGGTCTGCTGGGCCAGCACGCGACCCAGCGCCGAGAGCCGCGAGTCGCGCTCGATCGACGCGACCAGCCGCGCGAGCCCCTCCTCGAAGTCTGGCGGGCCGAAGTCCGCGAGGCCGGTCTTGCGGCGGGCGGCCCGCTTCATCGCCTCGGCGTCGAGCCTCGGGAAGGGGCGGCCGAGCGCCTCGGCGAGCTCACCGATCTGGTTGAGCCAGCGCAGGGGCAGCGGCTTGGGCTCGATGGTCGCTGTCATCGTCTCTCTCCGCGGGAAGCTCGGGGCGCCGGCCCCCGAGGAAGTTCTTGAGCGCGTGCGCGCCGATCGCCTTCACGCCGAGCGCCCTCGGCAGCAGGCGGGTGAGGAGCGCCAGCTTGCGCCGGTTCGGGGCGCCGACGATGACGCTCGGACGCGCACCGAGCGCCAGCGCGGCCTCGGCCACGACCTGCTCGGGGGTCATCACGAACTCCCCCCTCGCCGCGCCGCTGGCCAGCGCCTCGGCGAGCCCCGGCGAGCTGGTCAGCCCGGCGACGCAGGCGAGCACGTCGACGCCGTGAGGGCGAAGCTCGAACCAGAGCCCCTCGGCCAGGCCGAGGTCGTACGCCTTGGTCGCCGCGTAGTGCGTGTAGTACGGGCTCCCGATCAGCCCCACGCCGCTGCTCATCAGCACGATGCCGCCGCGGCCGCGCCGCGCCATCTGCAGGCCGAAGTGATGGCTCAGCGCCAGCGGCCCCAGGCAGTTCACGGCGAGCCGCTGCAGCTCGAAGGCGAGCGGGTGCTCGAAGAACCCGCCCACCGAGGCGAGCGCCGCGTTGTAGACGAGCAGACCGACCTCGCGACCGTCGAGTCGCTCGCGGAGGTGGTCGAGGAGCTCGGGCGCCGCGAGGTCGTGCGCGATGGCCAGCGTCTCGACGCCGAAGCGCCGCTCGAGCTCCGCGCGCTTTCGCTCCAGCCGGTCGGGGCGCCTCGCGATCAGCGCCACCGAGAGCCCGTGGCCGGCGGCGAGGTCGGCCCAGGCGCCGCCGATCCCCTCGCTCCCGCCGGCGACCAGCGCCCAGGGTCCGTAGCGCTCACGGAAGCGTGAGCTTGTGCGAGACCGACCACGACAGCGCATCAGCACCTCTGCACCTCGACTGGCGGGGCGCGATTATGCGGGCGCGAGCGGGGTGGGTCGATCGAATTCGACCTTCATCGCGGAGCGGCGAAGATCGAGGGTGAACGGAGCTCAGCGGCTCTGCTTGAGGTAGGCGGCCCAGGAGCGGGGATCGGTCTTGACCGAGGTCTTGCCGGTCTGCACGAAGCCCGCCTGGAAGCGGCCGTCCTTGCCGCGCACCTGGCGGCCCCAGCTCGTGGTGAGCACGCCGCTCTTGAGGTCGACGACGCTCGTCTTGACGAGGAGCGAGCCGTCGCCGCGGCGCTCGCGCACCGTCGGCAGCCGGATCTGGTTCTTGCCGAGCGGCATCGAGATGCTGCTGACGGCTGGCCTGGCCGGCGTCGGTGCGGCCGTGCCCTGGCCCTTGCGGGCGAAGGCGGGCACGGCGAGGAGGAGGCTGAGGGCGATCAGGAGTGCACGGATCATCGACGCGGGGGCTCTCATCGGGTCACCTCGTGGTTGCTTCTGCTCGTTTCAGCAAGAGAGGGGCCAGCGCCGCCGGAGAGTCGCCTCGCGAGATTCGGAAGAGTTGGTGAGCCGGGCCGCCGGCGGGTGCAGCAGCCAGTGGCTGGAGCAGCGGGTCGATCAGGCGGCGCACGGATGCGCACGCTGCGGGCGCTGCTCCTCGAGCTGCTGCGCGGCGCTCAGAGGCAGGCGCCGCTCGCGAGGTCGCAGCGGCGCGGCGGCGTGCAGGCGTCGTCGTCGGTGCAGGCGAGCATGAGGCAGACGGCCTGGCCCGGCAGCCCGACCAGGTCTCCCGAGCCGGGGTGGCAGGCGAGCGGTGCCGGGCAGGGGTTCGTCCCGCGCTCCGGGCGGCAGCGACGGACGCAGAGCGAGGCCCTCGTGCCGTCGCCCATCGGGAGGCGCCCGCAGGCGAAGTGCTTGGGGTCGGGGCAGCTGTCCTCGCTGGCCGCAGTCGCCGGATCGTCGACGGTGCAGTGGCAGGTGCAGAGGCCCGCGCTCTCTGTGAAGGCCAGGCAGGCGCCCTGCGGGGAGGCGCAGAGCGTGGCGCCCTTGGGCCCGCAGGACTGATTGAGGTCGCTCACGCTGCAGTCGGGCGCTGGTGGGGGATCCACATGACCGCAGCCCCCGGCGAGACAGCCGCTGACGATGACGGGCTTCAGGCAGCGCGTGTGGGGATCGAAGCCGACGCGCCAGCAGTCGGCTGGCGCCGGTGTGGTCCACGGCGTCGGATCACGGCGGCACCCCCAGCTGAACGAGGGCTGGCAGCTCCCGTAGCCCGTCCACTCCTCCTCGGGGATGCACTCGCAGCGGAGGTCCTCCGACGCCTGGCTCTGCCGCTGATCGATCACCCGCGCGTCGTGGCTCGACCGCGCCTCGCCGCAGCTGGTGACCCACGCGGTCCCGAGGAGCACGGCCACCACAGCACGACGGCTCTGCATGAGGTCCCCTCAGCGCTGTCTGGGCCCATGGTACCACGGCGCGCGCCCAGTG
>JAKLHH010000343.1 GCA_022710245.1 Myxococcota bacterium | reverse complement strand
AGCGACGATGAAGCTCGCGACGATGAAGCTCGTGCGCCCGGCCGCCTGCCTCCTGCTCGTCCTCGCCAGCCTCGGCGGCTGCGCCACCGCGGGCTCCGGGGCTCGCCCGGGCGGCGGTCTCGCTGACCTGCTGCCCGGCGAGCGGCAGCTGCTCGAGAGCCCGGGCGAGCTCGCCATCGTCACCCGCGGCTCGCCCGGCGCCGCCGTGCTCCGCCGCCGCGCCCGGGAGATCCCCGCCGGCCTCGACGTGGCGCGCCTCGTCGCCCGCATGGAGCGCACGCTGCAGCGCAGCCGCGGCGTGGGGCTGGCGGCGCCGCAGGTCGGCCTCTCGCTGCGGCTGGCGGTGCTGATGCTGGGCTATCGCGGCCCGTGTTTGCATCTCGTGGTCGTGCAGGACCCGCTGATCGTGGAGCGCTCCGACGACACCATCCCCAGCTACGAGGGCTGCCTCAGCCTGCCCGGCGTCGGCGGGCTGGTGCGGCGCAGCCGCAGGATTCACGTCAGCTACCGCGACCTGGCCGGCCGCCGCGTCGAGGCCGAGGCGGAGGGGCCAGACGCCATCCTCTGGCAGCACGAGCTCGATCACCTCGAGGGCGTCCTCTACGTCGACCGCCTCGAGGGCGAGCTGCTCTCGATCGAGGAGATGCGCCGCCGGCGTGACGCGGCCGCGTCGCGACCGGCCCCGCCAGCAGCCCCGCGGCGCTGACCGCGAGCGCCCCGCGGGCCGTCGACGCGGCTGCGACCTGGCAGCCGACCTGCGGCGACGCGTTGACGCTCCTCGATCAGAGGCCGAGCGAGCGCCCGTGGAGGGCGTTGCCGGCGACGATGGCCAGCTCGGGATCGAGCTTGAGCGCGATCTCCCGCCCGAAGAAGCGCTGGACCCGCTCGCGCACCAGCGGGGCGCGCGAGAGCCCGCCGGTCATCACCACGTGGTCCACCTGGTCCGGACGCGCGCCGGCCTCGGCCAGGCAGCTCGCGACTGGCTCCAGCGAGCGGTCGACCAGCTCGCCGCAGAGGCTGGCGAGGAGCTCGCGGTCGAGGGGCAGCCGTAGATCGAGCGCTCCGGCCGGCGTCAGCACCAGGCGCTCGAGGGCGATCTCCGCTCGCGGCTGGCTGCTCAGGCGGCGCTTCGCGCGCTCGCACTCGGTCACCAGGCGGTAGTACTCCACCTGCCGCTCGCGCAGGTTGATCTTGGTGTGACGCCAGAACGCGTTCGCGATGTGGTTGGCGAGCGCGAGGTCGAAGTCGTCGCCGCCCAGCCAGGGATCGCCGCCGGTGCCGACCACGTCGAAGCCGCCTTGCGCGCGCACCTTCAGCAGCGCGAAGTCGAAGGTCCCACCGCCGAAGTCGTAGACCGCGACTAGCTTGCCGCGCGCGCTCTCCAGGCCCCAGGCGATCGCCGCCGCCACCGGCTCGTCGAGGACGGCCGCGACCTCGAGCCCGGCGAGCTCCGCCGCGCGCCGCAGCGCGAGCCGCTCCGCAGCCTCGAAGCCCACCGGCGCCGAGAGCACCACCTTGCGCACGGTGAGGCGCGTGCCCCGGGTGCCGAGCACCGACGCGCGCCGCAGGATCTCCGCGCAGGCCTGGGTGATGGCGACCTGCTGCCCCTCCACCTCGGCGATCACCTCGCCGGTCGGCCCCTCGCTCGTGCGCATCGGGAGCGACGCGAGCAGCGGCTCGATGCGCCGGTCGCGGTAGCGCCGACCGAGGAGCCGCTTGGGCGAGGAGATGGTCGAGGCCGGGGCGGTGATGCTGCGGTCTCGCGCCGGCCAGCCGACCAGCGGCGGGTCGCCCCTCTTGTAGCAGACCACCGAGGGGAGCAGCGACTGGCCCTCCTCGTCGGCGATCACGCGCAGCTGTTCACCCTCGACGAGCGCGATGCTGGTGAAGGTGGTCCCGAAGTCGATGCCGAAGACGGCCGCCTGCTCCGAGAGGCGGACGCCCTTGGGAGCGCCGAGGGCGGGCGCGGGGCCGAGCCGCGGCGAGAGCTCACTGGCTTCGTCGAGCGGGTTGGCGAAGCCAGGACCGAGCGGCGGCACGGGGCCGGGCGCCGAGCGCTTCGCTGCCTCCGGCTGGGGCGCGGCCACCCCTGTCGGGCGATCGGGGAGCGGGAAGAGGGTGGTCTCCTCGACGGTGCCGGCCTCGACCGCCGTCAGCGTCGCCGGCAGCAGCAGCTCCTGGAACGGGTGCCGCGAGCCGGCGTTCACCCGCGCGAGCCGCTCGAGGGCCGTGAGCGGCGCGGCGTCCTCCTCGGCGAGCTGCAGCGCGAACCCGGTGGCGAGCTGCTCGCCGGGGGTGGTGCGCGCCGGCAGCGCCTGCCCGTGGAGCCGGACCGACGAGCGATCGGGGAGCTGCAGCACCAGCTCGACGGGGGCGCCCGTCGGGGGCGGGCTGGCGGTGCAGACGAACAGCCTCCCCTGCACCAGCCCCTCCATCACCAGCTGGCGGAGCACGCGCCAGTCGAGGAGCTTGAGGGCGATCGAATGAGTGGGCGGGGCGATCATCTCTACAGCGGAGGCGACATCGTCGGATGCTGACGGTGAGCCATTCTACCTGCGTTGGGCCGTGGAAGTCTTGCAGCTTCGCCGCTCCCACGCCAGCGGGGACTGGTCCCTGGCTGCCGCGGAGATCCCCCCGCAGCGCCGGGTGCTGCTCTTCTCCCGGGGAGCGCTGGTACGACGCTTGCTTGCCCGAGAAAGTGGAGGAGCAGAGCCAATTCGCCCTTCACCGCGGACTCCGAAGGAGGCGAGCAGGGCGAATTGCGGGTCCAGTGGAGCCAACGCATGAACGACGAGCGCGTGGAGTGGGGCACCGGAGAGCAGGAGGGCGAGACCAGCCGCGCGGTGGAGACCAACGTGCGCGCCATCGCCGCGCTCGAGCGGGAGGCGCTGGCCCGGCGCACGCTCTCGGAGAAGGTCAGCGACCTCATCACCCGCGTCATCGGCAGCCTGGCCTTCGTGGTGGCCCACCTCGCGCTCTTCGTGGTCTGGGTGCTGACCAACCTGCGCCTGATCCCGCGCGTCCCCCCCTTCGACCCCTTTCCCTTCGGCATCCTCACCCTGATCGTGTCGGCCGAGGGCGTGCTGCTGGCGCTCTTCATCCTCGTCAGCCAGAACCGGATGATCCGCGAGGCGGACCACCGCGCCCACCTCAACCTGCAGGTGAGCCTCCTCGCCGAGGAGGAGGCGACGCAGCTGCTGCAGCTGCTCACCCGGATCTCCCGTCAGCTCGGCCTCCCCGCGGCGCCCAGCGAGGAGCTCGAGGGGCTGGCCCAGCGCACGAACGTGCAGGCGCTCGCGCGCGAGGTGAAGGAGAAGGTGCCCGGAGAGTGAGCGCGCTGCGGGACGGCGGGCGCTCCGCTCACTCCGGCGGCGGCGCGAGGCGATGCGCGTCTGCCGCGCGGCGGTGACGCCGCAAACGCTCGGCTCACCGCGGCGGCGTCAGCGTGAGGCGATGCGTCTGCCGCGCGACGACGGTGATGGTCGCCGCGTGCCGGATCTTTGCCCCCTCGGGCACCACCATCACGCCGTAGGTCCCGGCGGGCAGCTCGACGCGGAAGCCCGGGGTCTGACCGACCAGGCGCCCGTCGACGTAGACCTTGCCGCGCTGCTCGGTGACCACCTCGAGGACCCCGACTCCGGTCCCTGCCGCCGGACGCGGCGCGCCCACCGTCGGCCGCGGCCTCGGCCGCGGCGCGGCGGGCTCGGGCTCGAGCTGGAGCCGGAGGGCGTCCTTGTCCCGCTCCGCGTGGTGCTGGACCGTCTTCGTCAGATAGCCCCGCTTGCGCAGCTCGATCGCGTACTTCTTGCGGGGCACGAGGGTGAGCACCATCGGCGTCTGGCCTCGCAGCTCCCCGTCCACATAGACGTCGCAGCTCGGCGGGACCGAGTCCACCGAGAGCGCCTCCTTGCCCGCGTGGAGCTCGAGCTGCCAGGAGTGCTCGCCGGCGCGCTCGACGCGCCAGCGCCGCGTCAGCTCCCCGCCCTCGGGGTGGCGGAGCGTGATCAGCAGCTCGCGGCCGAGGGCCAGCGCGCCGAGGCGCGCGGGCGTGCGCAGCCCGGTGTCCGCGCCGTCGACGAAGACCGCTGCGCCGGCAGGCTGCGAGGCGATGCTGAGGCTGGCGCTGGCCGGGCGCAGCGCCTTGACCAGCACCGCCGCCGTGATCGCCAGCGCGGCCAGCGCCGCGAGCGCGACGATCACCTGCGTGCCCCGCCGTCGCGGGCGCCCCTCCGCTGCGCGCGGTCCGCCGATCGTGCCCGCCGCGGTGGCGGCCGGTGGCCGCGGTCGATCTCGAGGAGGCGCCGCCGCCTGCGGCGCCGGCCGCGAGGGCAGCAGCGGCAGCTCGAGCGGCGAGGGCGTCGCCGAGTGCTCGAACTCGGAGAGGCCGCCCGCGCGGGAGACGGCCGCCATCGGCGGCGGCAGGTGAGCGAGCGGCGTCAGCTTCATCAGGAAGCTGTTCGAGCGTCGCTCCGCGGCGAAGAGGGAGTTGATGAAGTCCGCCAGCTCGCGATCGCCCGGCGAGGTGGGGAGCTGCTGCAGGTAGCGGGTGAGGTCCTCGCGGACGTGGTTGGCGGTGGGGTAGCGCTCCGCCGGGTCGTGCGCCAGGCAGCGCTCGATCACGGCCGCCAGGCTCGGGTGGAAGCCCTCGCGCGCCTGCGCCGGCGGCAGGTAGCGCGCCTCGCGGATCGCCATCACCACCTGGACATCGTTCTCGCCGACGAAGGGGCGCCGGCCGCAGGCCATCTCGTAGAGCGTCACGCCGAAGGAGAAGATGTCCGAGCGATGGTCGATCGGCTGGCCGCTGGCCTGCTCCGGCGAGAGGTAGCTGAGCTTGCCCTTGATGATGCCGGCGTCGGACTGCTCGAGGTTGTCGCGCGCCCGGGCGAGGCCGAAGTCCCCGACCTTCACCTCCCCCTCGTGGCTGAGGAAGATGTTCGCCGGGTTGACGTCGCGGTGCACGATGTTGAGCGGACGGCCCTGGTCGTCGGTCTTGCGGTGCGCGTAGTCGAGCGCGCGGCAGACCTCGCGCGCGATGTAGGCGGCGAGCCCGTGGGGCACCGTGGTCTGCAGCTCCTCGGCGCGGCGCAGCACGGTGCGGAGGTCACGGCCGTCGACGTACTCCAGGGCCAGGTAGGGCACGCCCTCCATCCGCCCCATGTCGAGGATCTGCACGATGTTGCCGTGCTGCAGGCTCAGCATGATCCGCGCCTCGTCGAGGAACATCTGCTGGAAGCGCGGGTGGCTGGCGAGCTCCGGCAGCAGCCGCTTGATCACGACTGGCTTCTCGAAGCCCTCGGCCCCCTGGGCGACGGCCACGAAGACCTCGGCCATCCCGCCCACGGCGAGCCGATCCACGAAGCGATACCTGCCGACCTGCACCGGGAGCCCCTCGTCGTCGAGGTGGAGCGGCGCCCCGCGCGCGAGGCGGTGACGGGGAGCTGCCGCGACCAACCAGGAGAGGAGAGGCTACCCCAGGCCCCCTTCGCCTGTCACGGGGTTTGCCCGGGCGCTGGCCGGAACCAGTCGAGGAGCTCGGTGGCGAGCGCGGTGAGCGTGGCGGGCGCGCCCTCGCGAGAGGCGAGCTCGGCGAGGCGCGCGCGGCTCTCCTCGATCCGCGCCGGGGCCCGCTCGCCGTAGAGCTCGAGGAGCCGCTCGTAGCAGCCCCGGGCGACCTCGGCCTCGCCGCGGAGCACGCGCAGCTGGGCGATGTAGTTCTCCACGTGGAACCGGCAGTGCTCGTCGAGCTGCCTGCCGCGCAGCCGCTCGGCCTCCTCGAGCGCCGCGGCCAGGTCCGGCCGGTCGTTGAGCCAGGTCTCGATCAGGTTGAGCGCCGCGTAGTCGTCGCCCAGATCGCAGGCGCGCTGGAAGTCGACGATCGCATCCTGGTGGCGCCCGAGGGCGCCCAGGCAGAGGCCGCGGAGGTTCAGCAACCGGGCCTCGCGCTCGATCGCGTCCTCATCCCCGCGGGCCGCCGGCGGCACCTGCGAGGCAGCCTCGTCGATGGAGTCCAGGGCGCGGCCGGGATCGCTCTCGAGGAGCCCCTCGGCGCGATCGAGGAGGGCGTCCAGCTGCGCCGGGGTGAGGTGCGCCGGCTCGCGAGTCGCGGCCCGGGCGGGGGCCGGCCTGGGCGCGGGTGGGGTGCTCCTCGTGCTCCTCGCGGCGCTGGTCTTCTTGCTGGCGCCGGACCCCTTGCCCGTCGGCCCTCTCCCGTCGGTCCTCTTGCCCGCACCCTTGCCGGCGACGGGCCGCTTCGCGCCTGCGGCCGTGGGCTTCTTGACGGCGCCGGGCTTCCTCGCACCGCTGCTCTTCTTGCCGGTCTGCTTGCTCGCTGGCTTCCTGCCGGACCCGCTCGCCATGGCGTCCCTCCTCTCGCCGGCGACGATAACACGGAAGCCTGGAGTGCCGATCAGGTAAGCGGGGATCAGACGCGGATGAATCGCGGATGATTCAGACCGCCGGCGCGCCGTGGACCGCGGGCGATCAGTAGATGCAGTAGGTCCACTTGTCGGCGCAGCAGTCGCCGTAGATGGAGCACATCAGGTCGCAGTAGCACCCGCTCGGCGCCTGCCCGCCGCAGTTGCCCTGGCAGGAGTCGTCGGTCCCGGTCGGGGTCGGGTCGGTCGGGGTCGGGTCGGTCGGGGTCGGGTCGGTCGGGGTCGGGTCCGTGGGCGCCGGACAGAAGGAGGAGGGCGCGCAGACCGAGCTCCCGCCGCTGGTGGCGATGCAGCAGTTCTCGGCGCACTCGCTCGCCGAGGTGCAGATCTTGCCGCAGAGGATGCCGACGTTGGTGTAGTTCACGCAGAGCGCCCCGGTGCAGCAGGCCGCCTGGCCGCTGCCGCACGGGGAGTCAGCGGCGGTGCAGGTGGGGTTCTGCGGCGGCTGGGGATCGACCGGCACGGTCGAGTCCTGCTGGGAGACCGGCTGGGTCACCTGCGAGTCCTGCTTGACCGGCGCCACGCCGCCGTCGACCTCGGTGAGCGGGCTCGGGGCGGGTGTGGCCACGTAGCCGTCATGGCGGCCTGCGTCCACCTTCCGGCGGAGCGACGGGTCACCGGTCCCGGGGCAGGCCGTGAGGTAGAAGCTGGCGATGAGGAGAACTGCTGGGAAACGCATCACTCCCGGAAGTGAGCAAGTTGTAGACCAGCCAGCCCCCCTCGCAAGACCTTGATCGACCGTCCCGCCGTGGACCCGTGTGGGGACACCTGACCCGAGCACCAGCCCGCGCTGGGGACCGCCGTCCCTGTGGCGATCCCCAGCACCAGCGCCGCAGCACAGCACGCGGGTGCACCCACAGCACAGCAGCACCCGGTGCACCCTGTCCGGGCGCGGGCAGCCATCCTGCCCCGAACCCGGCCCACCCGACCGCGCTCCGCGTCCGCCCCCCGCCGCCCCCGCCACCGCCTTGACCCACCCGGGGCCCTGCCACCTATACTCGGCCATGACTCCGTCGGCGATGACCACACCCTCGCCCGGGAGCCGCCGCACGCTGCTGGTGGCCGCCCTGCT
>JAKLHH010000342.1 GCA_022710245.1 Myxococcota bacterium | reverse complement strand
CATCCTCGAGCGCGGCGCGCCGGCGCTGGCGAACCCCTTCTACGCCCTCGCGCCCGAGGCGCTCCTCTACCCGCTCATCGCGCTCGCCACGCTGGCCGCGGTGATCGCCTCGCAGGCGCTCATCTCCGGGAGCTTCTCGCTCGCGCAGCAGGCGGTGCTCCTCGACTACCTCCCCCGCCTGACCATCATCCACACCTCGAGCCGCGAGCACGGCCAGATCTACGTCCCCGAGGTGAACACCGTGCTGATGCTCGCCTGCAGCGCGCTGGTCCTCAGGTTCGGCAGCTCGAGCAGCCTCGCGGGCGCCTACGGGATCGCGGTGCTGGGCACCATGGTGATCACCACCGTCCTGCTCCACGCGGTGATGCGGCGGCGCTGGGGCTGGAGCCCGGCGCGCGCGCACGCGCTCGCGGGGCTCTTCCTCGGCGTCGAGCTCGCCTTCCTCGGCGCCAACGTCTCCAAGCTGCTGCACGGCGGGCTCGTGCCGCTCGTCGTCGGAGCCGCGCTCTTCGCGGTGCTGACCACCTGGAAGCGCGGGCGAGGGGCGCTGCTCGCCGAGCTGCAGAAGGTGACGCTGCCGCTCGAGGCGTTCCTGCCCGACCTCGCCCGCAACCCGCCGACGCGCGTGCGCGGCACCGCGGTCTTCCTCACCTCCACGCAGGGCGTCGCGCCGCAGGTGCTGCTGCACCACTTCAAGCACAACCAGGTGCTGCACGAGCAGGTGATCCTGCTCAGCGTCAAGACGCGTCCGGTCCCCGAGGTGGGCGAGGAGGAGCGCGTGACCCTGCGCGATCGCGGGCAGGGGCTCTATCAGGTCACCGCCACCTACGGGTTCATGCAGACGCCCAGCATCCCCGACGCGCTGCGCAGCTGCCAGCGGCTGGGCCTGCGCATCGAGCCGCTCCAGGCGAGCTACTACCTCGGCCGCGAGACGCTGCTCATCAGCGGCCGCTCGACGCTGGCGCGCTGGCGCAAGGTGCTCTTCGGCTTCCTCTCTCGCAACTCGCGCCCCGCCACCGCCTTCTTCGGCATCCCGCCGAACCGCGTCGTCGAGCTCGGCACGCAGATCGAGCTCTGAGCGGCGAGCTCCGAGCCGCGCGGGGACGAATCCCCGAGGGAGACGCATTCCCTCGCGGAGCGGGCTCGCCGCGAGGACGGCGCCCCGCTCCCGCCCGAGGTCCAGGGATCGGGCCAGCGACCCGCGCTGCCTGGCACATGACCTGCAACCTCCACGGTCGAGGAGCTCCGTGGGTGTGGAGCTCCGCGCTGCTGACCCCCGTCGGTGAACGCGAGGAGGCCGGCTGGCGGCGACCCCCCCAGCTTCAGCCCGGAGCGCCCTCCGGGACGCGAGGACGGGGGCGCACGCGAGGGCCTCGCGAGCAGGCTGCGCCAGCCAGCGGACCGACGAGGGTCGACACCAAACCCCCATGCAGGAGCATGAGCGATGACGCACAGGACTTGGACTCGGACAGCGACCCTGGCGGTGATGGCGCTGGGCTTGCTCGCCCTCGCCGCGCCGGGTCGCGCGAGCGCCGAGGAGAAGGGGTACTACGATGATCCGTACCTCTGGGGCTCCTTCGACGCCACGCCGAACCAGGACGACTGGTTCTATGACAGCTACAGCTACGACCGGTACAGCCGCGACTGGTTCACCAGCCCCTGGTACGACCAGCAGGAGGCCTTCTCCGGGCTGTTCGATCCGGAGGCCGGGGCGAGCCAGAGCTGGTTCTTCGACAGCTACGGCCAGGCCCGCAACGAGCCGCTCTTCGACAAGAGCGGCGGACAGCAAGGGACGGAGCAGGGGCTGACGCCGCAGCAGCAGCAGCAGAAGCAGCAGAAGCAGCAGCAGCAGCAGCTGAAGCGCCAGGAGAGCCAGGGCCTGCCGGAGAGCGACCAGGGCGGCGAGCAGGGTGAGGACAACCAGGGCCAGGCGAACCCGCAGGGGACCTTGCCGAAGCCCGAGGAGTGAGGAGGACCGTGATGGTACGGATCGCATGCATACCCGCCGTGGCAGCGCTGCTGCTCGGCGGCCAGGCGCTCGCGGCGGGCATGAAGACGGGGCAGCAGGAGATCAAGGGCAGCATCATCCAGCACAAGGACGTCACGGTGAAGGACACCGGGATCGAGAACCGGGTGGTGCTGCTGAAGACGAGCGAGGGGCGGCTGATCCCGGTCGACCTCGGCCCCAGCGAGCAGCTGAAGGAGATCAGCCTGCACAAGGGCGCCAGCCTCGAGGCGCACGGCAAGGTCCTGCGCGTGGGCGACCGCCCGGTCTTCTTCGCGCAGCAGCTGGCGGTGAACGGCACCTCGATGACCATCCAGCGCCAGCAGGCGCTGCCGTCGGCGAAGCCCTCGAGCAGCGCGGGGACCCGCACGGGCGGCTTCGCCAGCGTCAGCGACGAGATCGTCTCCGGCAAGGTCCTGAAGCTGAAGAGCGTGCGGGTGCAGCCGCCGGCGACCGAGGAGGGGAGCGAGGTCCAGACCCAGTCGCACCAGGTGGCGCTCCTGCAGACGGAGCTCGGGCGGGACGTGGTGGTCGACCTCGGCCCCAAGGCGCGCCTCGATCGCTCGCTGAAGATCCAGCGCGGGCAGCGCATCTCCGTCTCGGCCAAGCCGGTGCGGATCGGCGACCGGCTGGTGCTCCTCGCGGACCGCGTCCGCTCCAAGGGCAAGACGGTGAGCATCTCGCAGCTCAAGCCGATGAGCGCCATGCGCAACACCCAGGACCTGGAGCAGAACCAGGGCACCACCGACCAGGGCACCGACCAGGGCTCCACCGACCAGGGCTCGATGAACAACCAGGGCTCCACCGACCAGGGCTCGATGAACAACCAGGGCTCCACCGACCAGGGCTCGATGAACAAAGGGCCGATGAAGCGCCCCAACAGCAGCGGCCCGCCGGACCAGGAGGGCCAGGGCATGCCGAGCAACCCCTCCGAGCCGGGCGAGTAGCCCGCTGGACTCCTGAACACCTGCGCAGTACCATGGGCGGCGAGCCCGCCCATGGTCACTGCCTCTGCACCCGACGACGCCGTCCCCCTCGACACGCTGGAGGTCCTCGCCATCGACGTCCAGGCGACCGGCGCCTCGCCGGCGCGGGGACACCTGCTCGAGCTCGCCTGGTGCCAGACCAGCGCCAGGCGCGCGGCGTCGCTGCGCCCCGAGGAGATCAGCGCGAGCCTGGTCGCGCTCCCGGAAGGGAGCCACATCCCGCGGCGGATCTCGACGCTGACGGGCATCCGGCACGAGCACCTCGCCGGCGCGCCCGCCCCGGCGGCGGTCTGGAGCCAGCTGCGCGCGGCGGCCGACGCGCGCGCGACCGGCCTCGCGGTGGCGCACTTCGCGCGCTTCGAGCGGCCGTTCCTGGAGGCGCTCTGTCAGGGCGAGCGTGCGGCCGCTGCGATGGCGGCGGCGCAGCCCCAGGTGCCCGCCGGCCTGCCGACCGGAGCGCCGCCCCTGCCCTTCGAGCTGCTCTGCACGCACCAGATCGCGGTGCGGTTGCTGCCGACCCTGCCGCGGCTCGGGCTCCGCGCGCTGGCGGGCTACCTCGGCGCGCCGCCGCTCGAGGCGACTTCGCCCTTCACCGCGGAGCCTCCGCAGGAGGCGAGCAGGGCGAATTGGAGCGGCGCCGCCCAGGTCGGGCGGTCGGGCGCAGCTGCCGCGACCAACAAGCGCGCCGCCGATCACGTGCATGCCACCGTCATCGTCTGGGCCGGGCTCGTCGCGCGCCTTCGCGAGGTGGGCGTCGACTCGCTCGCGGTGCTCCGCGCCTGGCTGGCCCGCCCCGCCCCGCGCCGCGACCGCGCCGCGCACGTCTACCCGCTGCCCCGCGCGCGCCGCCTCGGGCTCCCCCAGGCGGCTGGCGTCTACCGTCTGCTCGACGGGCGGGGCGCGGTGCTCTACGTGGGCAAGGCGCGCTCGCTGCGTGAGCGCGTGAGCGGCCACTACCGCGGGCGGCGCCCCGAGCGCGAGCTCGAGCTGCTCACCCAGGTGCGCGAGGTGGACGTCACCGTCACCGCCTCGCCGCTCGAGGCGGCGCTCCTCGAGGTGGACGAGATCCGACGCTGGGCGCCGCCCTACAATGTCGCGCTCCGGGGCGCGGACGGCCCCTGGTTCGCCGCGGCGGAGCTCGGCTCGCTGCAGGCCTGCGCCGACGCCGCGCACCCGCTGGGGCCGATCCCGTCGCGGCCCGCGCTCGAGGCGCTGGTGGAAGTGCGGCGCCTGCTCGCGACGGGCGGCGCGAGCGAGCCCGACGGCGCGAGCGAGCCCGACGGCGCGAGCTGCCGCCGGGCGCTCGGCGTACCCGCGGACGTCGCGCTGCGGCTCGTTCCGGGGGCCTTCCGCGACGGGCTCGCGCTCCTGCGTGCGCGGCACGGCCTCGAGGGACCACCGGCGCGGGCGCTGCTCCGCCTCGGCGCCCGCCTCTGGCGCCAGCGCGCCGCCGCGCAGGAGGAGCTGGAGGCGGTGAGCGAGGCGCCGCTCCTCGAGGGGGAGGCGCCCGACCTCGAGCCGCGCCGCGCGCGCCGCTGGAGCGCCGAGGAGGTCGCGCTCGCCCTCGAGGGCAGCGTGCTCCGCGGGGCGCACCTCGTGCGGCGGGCGGCGTGGCTCTGTCAGCTCGCCGAGGCGACCCTCGCCTGGGGCGAGCCCGGACGGCGGCTGGTCTTCGAGGCCGGCCAGCTCCGCGAGGCCTCGGGACACCCGGCGGGAGCGCCGGTGCCGGCGGCGCCAGGCGCGGCGCGCGAGCTCGCCGCCCGCCGCGAGCTCCTCGACGCCCACGCCTGCGATCGGCTGCGCGTGCTCACCACCGAGCTGCGCCAGCTCTGCCGCGAGGCGCGCTGGGTGGAGCTGCGCTGCGGGCGCCGCTCCCTCGACGCCGCCCGGCTGGCCCGCCGCCTGGCCTGGCTGTGAGCGGGCGCTGACGGTGCGCGGGCGGATCCGGCTGCTGCTCGTCGCCGACAGCCACCTCGGCCTCGACGAGCCGGCGCGCCCGAGGATCGAGCGCCGCCGCCGAGGCCCCGACCTCCTCGCCAACCTCGAGCGGGCGCTGACGCCAGCGCTCCGCGGCGAGGTCGACGTCGTCGTCCACGGCGGCGACCTCCTCTATCGCAGCCGCGTGCCGCCCGAGCTGGTGCAGCGCGCGATGGCGCCGCTCTTCCGCGTCGCTGACCTCGGCGTGCCCGTGGTCCTGGTCCCCGGCAACCACGAGCGCTCGCGGATCCCCTACCCCCTCCTCGCGCGGCACCCTCGCGTGCACCTCCTCGATCGCCCGCGGACCCTCACCCTCGAGCCCCTCGGGCTCGCGCTCTCCGGCTGGCCCTACGCGCCCGAGATGGCGGGCGGCGGCTTCGAGCGCCTCCTCGAGGCGAGCGGCTGGCGCGAGGCGCGCGCCCCGCTCCGCGTGCTCTGCCTGCACCAGCTCGTCGAGGGCTCGCGCGTCGGCCTCGGCAGCGGCGGGCGCGAGCACGTGTTTCGCCACGGCCGCGACGTGATCCCGGCGCGCGCCATCCCCGCCGGCCTCGCGGCGGTGCTCTGCGGGCACGTGCACCGCGCGCAGCTGCTGCGGCAGGTGGACGGCCGCGCCCTGGCCGCGCCCGTCGTCTATCCCGGCGCGGTGGAGCGGACCTCCTTCGCCGAGCGCGACGAGCAGAAGGGCTACTACCTCCTCGAGCTCGCGGCGGAGGGCGAGGGCGGCCAGCTCGCGGGCGCGCGCTTCGTCCCGCTGCCCACCCGACCCATGGAGCACCTGCGGCTGCCGGCGGCCCCGGCCGAGCAGCTCCTCGACGAGCTGCGCGGCCGCCTGGCCGGGCTAGCGCCCGACGCGATCGTGCGGGTCGAGCTGACGCCGTCGCCTCACCCGCCTCCGACCGCGAGCCGCCTGCGCGCGGCGGCGCCGACGACGATGACCCTCGAGCTCGCGGCCCCTCGCCGGGCAGGCGCGCCCCTTCCGTGAGCGCCATGAGCGGCTGGCGCGTCGCGCCCGGCCGGTGCATGCTGGCGCCCATGACAGCAGCCCCCCTCGAGGCGACGCCCTCGCGGCCGCGCCTCCTCTACCTCCACGGCTTCGCCTCGGGCACCGGCTCCACCAAGGCGGTCCGCTTCGCGCAGGACCTCGCCGCGCGCGGCGTCTCCCTCGAGGTCCTCGACCTCGAGGCGGGCGACTTCGCCGGCCTCACCATCAGCCGCCAGCTCGCGCTCCTCGACCGGGTCACCGCGGGCGCGCCGGAGGCGAGCGTGCTCCTCCTCGGCTCCAGCCTCGGCGGCTACGTGGCGGCGCTGCAGGCCGCTCGCTCGCCGGCGGTCGCCGGCCTGGTGCTGATGGCCCCCGCCCTCGACTTCCACCGGCGCTGGTGCGCCCGCCTCGGCGCCGCCGTCGTCGCGGAGTGGCGCCGGCGCGGCTTCATGCTGGTGATGCACCACGGCCGCGGCGAGCTCGAGTCGATCCGGGCCTCGCTGATCGAGGACGCCGCGCTTCACCCGCCCTTCCCGGAGCCGCGCGTCCCCACCCTGATCCTCCACGGCGCCGCCGACGAGGTCGTCGACGCCAGCGGCTCCGAGGAGTGGGCCGCGGCGCACCCCGACCTGATCGCGCTCGAGCTCCTCCCCGACGCCGATCACTCGCTCGCCGCGGTGGTGCCGTACCTCCTCGAGCGCAGCCGCGCCTTCCTCGCGCGCTGGGTGCCCGAGCTCCGTTGACCGAGCTCCGCTGATCGCCCTCCGCTGATCGCCCTCCGCTGACCGCCCCCCTCCGCCAGCGCGTGCGACCGGGAATCGCGCTCCCGTTTGGGAGAAACTCCGACGTGCGGCCGGCGCAGGACACCTCCCTGGCAGCAGCAGGGAGAGCTGGCGCGAGGGTTGCAGCCTCTCCGCCCCCGGAGGCGAGCAATGGAAGCGATGAAGCGCGGCGCGCGCAGCGTCAACGTGGGGCGTGGAGAGCGGATGATCTCGGTCGCCGGCGGCGGGGGGCTGCTGTCCTTCTCGGCGCTCTCGGCGGCGCGGCGGCGCTCGCTCTGGAGCATCCCGGTCGCCGTCACGGGCGGCTACCTGGTCTACCGCGGCGTCAGCGGCCGCGACCCGCTCTACGACGCGCTCGGCATCAACCGCGCTCGCGGCGCGGGCGGCGTCGCCGTCGAGACGGCGATCACCATCTCGCGGCCGCTCGGCGAGCTCTTCGCCTTCTGGCGGCAGCTCGAGAACCTCCCCCGCTTCATGGCGCACCTCGAGGAGGTCCGCCCGATCGGCGAGCATCGGACCCACTGGGTGGCGAAGGGCCTCGGACGCCAGCGCGTCTCCTGGGAGGCCGAGACCCACGAGCTGCGTCAGGACGAGCTGATCGCCTGGCGCTCCCTGCCCGGCTCGAAGATCACCACCAGCGGCAGCGTGCGGTTCGTGGCCGCGCCCGGCGGCCGCGGCACCGAGCTCCACGTCTCGCTCGAGGTCCTGCCACCCGGCGGCTCGGCCGGCGCGGCGCTGGCGAAGCTCTTCGGGCGCGAGCCGCTGCAGCAGATCCGCGAGGACCTGCGGCGCCTCAAGCAGCT
>JAKLHH010000341.1 GCA_022710245.1 Myxococcota bacterium | reverse complement strand
CAGTAGAGCGCGCCGGCGGGCTGGATGGAGTAGGTCGTCCAGTGCTTGCCGTCGTGGAAGGCGAGCCGGTGCACGTCCTTGTCGTCACGGCCGACCACCCAGAGCGCCCCCTCGGCCGAGAAGGCCATGCTGCGCACCTTGCGGATGGCCAGCGCGTGCGCCGGCGAGTGGTTGACGAAGGCGCCGTTCTGGTAGTGGTAGGCCCCCTCGCCGTCGGTGCCGACCCAGATCCCCTCGCCGTTCAGATCGGCGAGCATGGTCGAGATGCGCGCGCCAGGCAGGAAGCGCGTCCAGCTGGTCCCCCGCAGCCGCGCCAGCCCTTGCGGACCGCCCGCCCAGACACCGTCCGCGGTCGCCACCAGGCTGGTCACCGCCTCGGTGCCGGACTGGACCGGGATGTTGTGCCACGCCCCCTGGAAGTAGCGCGAGAGGCCGCCGTCGGTGGAGGCCCAGAGGCCGGAGCCCGGGTGGCTGGCGAGCGCGTGGATGTGGTTGCCGGGCAGCCCCTCCTGCCGGGTGATGCGCACATGCTGTCGCGTCTTCAGGTCGAAGCGGATGAGCCCCTCGGGGGTGCCGGCGTAGAGGTGCTCCTTGGTCACCGCGAGGCTGGTGTACGGCTGCGTCTCGCTGAAGGTCTCCAGCTCCACGCCGGCCGCGTTGCCGGCGCCCGCGCTGGGTCTCGGATCGGGTTTCGGGTGGGGGCATCCGGTCAACGCCAGCACGACCACAGCCCAGGTGAACGGCACGAGGACGGCACGAGCCATGTGGGATTCCTAGTTTATTGTTATCGCAAGGGACTTGCTCCTGCGTAGCAGGCGTCGCCGCGGCCTGTCAAGTCGACCCTGGACTGGTGTCGACCCTGGACTGGATCACCGCTGGCCACTGGACCTCCGGACGGGTGCCCACGGGCGCGACGGGCGCGGCGAGCGCTGGGTCGGCGAGCGAGCCTGTGTTACAAGTGAGGTGCGGCCGCGTGCGCGGTGACCAGGACCAAGATCGGGCGGCCGCCACCGTACCAGGAAGAGCATGCGCCTCCACCTCTCCACCGTCCTCGCCCTCGCCCTCGTGGGTGGCCTCGCCGAGGCCCAGCCCAGCGCCGACCGCGGGCTCCGCACCGGCGGCGGCCACCTCGTCGTCGTCACCTCCAGCCCCAGCGAGGGCCTCGAGGTCGGCATCGCGCGCGACAGCTGGTACGCCCGGGGCGTCGCCTTCGACCTCGCTGGCCGCTGGGAGGAGTCGTACAACGCCTTCCGCGAGGCTCAGACCGAGTTCCAGAACCAGCTCCGCGACCGCCCGGCCTGGGCCAAGATGATCCGGGGCTGGCTGCTCAAGGCGGAGTTCCAGCTCGACCAGAGCCAGCGGCTCAAGTACCCGCTCTACTACCGCTTCGGTCCGCCGTCGGCGAGCGTGCTCTACTACCGGGCCGCGGCGAAGCACAACAAGTGGCTCGCCGTGCGCGCGTTCACCGGCCGCGCCGACCGCAAGCTGCAGGGCGAGGTGATCGACGAGTACGCCAAGGCGCTGGCCCAGAGCCCGACCTACGAGTCGGCGCGCATCGCCCTCGCCGCCATCCTGCACGAGACCGGCCAGCACGCTCGCGCGCGGCAGGAGTTCGCCAGGGTGCAGTACACGGGCCGGAGCTGGCTCTCCGTCGAGGTCGCCTACTACTTCACCGCGGCGGGCGAGTACGACCGCGCGCTCGAGATGCTCGACCGGGCGATCCAGTACAACCCGAGCAACAAGCGCTACATCCTCCGCTCGAACGACTTCGACCGCATCCGCAGCAACCCCCGCTTCAAGGCGCTGATCGGCGAGCCCTGACAGCGCTCGTCGCGCGGTTCTTGATCCGAGCCGAGCCGCGCCCTCGGTGATAGCATCGGCGCATGCTCAGCTTCATCGCGGTGAAGGCCCGGATCCACTGTCCGGTGTGCAGCAACTACCTCCCCTTGAACGGGCTGCACGGTCGCACCACCTGTCCCGAGTGCGAGGCCGTCGTCGACGTCAAGGGCGAGACCGCCTGGTGGGAGCAGTCCGACTACCTCGACGGCTGGATCGGCCTGGCGCAGGTCGCCGAGGACGACGCGCCGCTCGGCGGCGAGGACTTCGGAGATGCTGTCATCCTCGGCTGCCAGCGCACCGGCGCGAGCTGCGGCGGCTGCGGCGCCAGGATCTCGCCGGAGCAGGCGCTCGCCGCCCTCGACGCCTCCGGGTGCGCTTGCCCTGGCTGCGGGGAGCGCGTCTCGGTGCGGGCGCCCGAGGAGGGCTGGCGCGCGCTGGCTCCCTGGCTGCGCGCCATCGTGGGCGAGACGCCGGCGGCCGTCACCCAGCGGCGAGGTGAGGCGGTGGCGGTCACCTGTCCCCTCTGCGCTGGCGCGCTGACGCCCGAGGCCGACGCTGCCACCGTGCGCTGCACCTACTGCGGCGCCACCAGCACGCTGCGCCGCCCGGGCGCTGCCCTGCAGCCGCAGCCCTTCTACCTGCTGATCGACCCCGACGAGCGGACCGTCCTGCGCTGGCAGCTGGAGGACAAGGACTTCGAGGAGCGCGACGCGCTCGCCAAGAAGGCGTCGACCCCGGTCGAGGTGCTCGAGCTCCTCGCCGAGTCCGACGGGCTCTTCACGCCGGTCTACGTCGCGGCGAACCCGAGCACGCCGCCGTGGCTCCTGGAGAAGCTCGCCCACCACGAGGAGTGGCGGGCGCGGGCCGCCGTCGCCGAGCACCCGAGCGCGCCCGAGGCGGCGCTGCTCCACCTCGCCTCCGACTCGGAGGCCTGGGTCCGCGAGAGCCTGGCGAAGCGCGCTCACCTCCCCCCGGCCGTGCTGCAGAGGCTCTTCGAGGGGGGCGACCTCGACCGGGTGCTCAGCGCGCTGGGGGACAACAAGGCGCTCCTGAAGAGCGGCACGCTGCCCGAGGCCGCGCTGCAGGCGATGGCCACGAGCCACAGCCGCGACCTGCAGAAGGCTGCGGCCAGGGCGCCGAACGTGACGCCGGCCGTGCTGGGCACGCTCGCCGCCAGCGACGACTACGAGGTGCGCGCGGCGATCGCCTCCAGCAAGACCGCGCCGGCAGAGCTCCTCGCCACGCTCACCAGGGATCCGAGCCTGGAGGTGCTGCGCGCGCTGGCGCGGAACCAGAGCGCGCCGCCCGACGTGATCGAGGCCCTCGCCTTCCACTCCGACGAGGACATCCGCAAGGTGGCGCGGAAGAACCCGGTCTGCCCCAAGCTCTCCTTCTGGAAGAAGCTCGTCTCGGGCTAGCCCCGCTGCCCGCGCTCCACGCGCTCCACACGATCCCACGATCCCGGTTGACAGCCCCGGGCCGACCTGTTATGCGTTTTCCCGGTTGGGGCTGTAGCTCAATTGGGAGAGCGCCTGAATGGCATTCAGGAGGTCGCCCGTTCGATCCGGGTCAGCTCCACCGTGAAGAAGGCCACGTCGCGAGACGTGGCCTTTTTCTTTTCCGGCTGCCGATGGTTGGTCGCGGCAGCTGCCCGCCACCGTCCGACGGGTGGGGCGCCGCTCCGACCCCCCCCCGTCATCCTGACGCAACCGTCCGATTCCAATCAAAATTTTGACTCCTTGACAGCGCCGGACGCCAGGCGTCTGATTCCCTGGTCCAAGGCAGCACCGGGCGGTCTCAGCGCTGCCCGAAACCCAGTCCATCCTGCCCACGGCAGGATAAGGAGATCGAGAATGGCTACTCTGCAGCAGAGACTGAAGGAGCTCGTTCCGCAGTGGCGCGAGGAGCGCAACAAGCTGATGAAGGAGAAGGGCAACGTCGTCCTCACCCCGGCGACGGTGGCCATGGCCTTCGGCGGCATGCGCGGCATCAAGGGGATGATCTGCGACACCTCGGTCGTCGAGCCCGACAAGGGGCTCTTCATCCGCGGACATCACCTGCTTGAGATCATGGATCTGTGGCCCGAGCAGACCTTCTGCCTGCTGCTGACCGGCGACATCCCCAAGCTCGACAGCGAGATGGTGAAGGCGTTCCAGCAGGAGATGGATCGCCGCTCCCAGCTCCCCGAGTACGTCTACGAGGTCCTCGAGGCGATGCCGGGCGACGCGCACCCGATGTGCCTGCTCAACACCGGCCTCCTCGCCATGGAAGGTGAGAGCAGCTTCCGCAAGATGTACGAGCAGGGCATGACCAAGGAAGACTACTGGCTGCCCACCCTCGACGACTCGCTCAGCATCCTGGCCAAGCTGCCGGTGCTCGCCGCCGCGGTCTACCGCCTCCGCTACGGCAAGGGCGGCTACATCAACTACACGCCGGGCCTCGACTGGGGCGCGAACTACGCCAACATGCTCGGCCTCGCCGATCCGACCGGCGACTTCGCCAAGCTGATGCGGCTCTACCTGCACTTCCACTCGGACCACGAGGGCGGCAACGTCAGCGCGAACACCGCCCACGTCGTCAGCTCGGCGCTCTCCGATCCGTACTACGCGCTCTCCGCCGGCCTCAACGGCCTCGCCGGCCCGCTCCACGGCCTGGCGAACCAGGAGTGCCTGATCTGGATCAAGGAGACCATCGAGAAGTTCGGCGGCGTCCCCACCGAGCAGCAGATCCGCGACTACGCCTTCGAGACCCTGCGCGCCGGCCAGGTGGTCCCGGGCTACGGCCACGCCGTGCTGCGCGTGACCGACCCGCGCTTCACCGGCTTCCACAAGTTCGGCAAGGAGCACATGCCGAAGGACCCGGTCTTCCAGACCGTGGCGCGCGTCTTCGACGTGGTGCCGAAGGTCCTCGAGGAGTACTCGGCCGAGCGCGTGAAGCAGGGCAAGGGCCCCATCGCGAACTTCTGGCCGAACGTCGACGCCGGCTCCGGCGCGCTGCTCTACCACTACGGCCTGGTCGAGATGGACTACTACACGGTCCTCTTCAGCGTCTCCCGCGCCATGGGCATCCTCTCCCAGATCGTCTGGAACCGCGCCGTCGGCACGCCGATCACGCGGCCCAAGTCGGTCAGCATGAAGTGGATCGCCGAGAGCGCGAAGTAGCGCGCGCGCTGGCCGTCGCCCTCCCCTCGTAGCTCCCCTCCCGGTCCCACCTCGTCGACCCTCCAGCGTCGAGCTCTGCGCTCGTCCAGCTCTGCGCTCGTCAATGGGCTCCGCTCGCGCGAGGGCCACTCGTCCTCGGACCATAGAGGGGAGAACGCCGGGCGGCGAGTCGCCTCGGGGGCCGATTCGCCCAGCGTTGGGCGCCCGGGCGGAGCATGCGCTCCTGGCGCTGGCCGAGGGCCCTCGGATCGAGTGGCCCTCGCTGGCGGGGTTGTGCCGGACCTCCGGCGTCTACAGCTCTGGGTCAAGGCGGTCAAGGCCGTCGCTGAAGATTCGACGAGGGCAAGGCGCGATCAGCGCGGGAGCGCAGGGCGCGATCAGCGCAGGGCGCGATCAGCGCCGCTGAACTTCGACGAGGGCGTGCAGGGAGCGCGATCAGCGCAGCAGCGCGATCAGCGCAGGAGCGCGATCAGCGCAGGAGCGCGATCAGCGCAGGAGCGCGATCAGCGCAGGAGCGCGATCAGCGCAGGGGCGCGATCAGCGCAGGGGCGCGATCAGCGCGGGAGCGCGATCAGCGCAGGGGCGCGATCAGCGCAGCAGCGCGACGGCGCCGCTGAACTTCGACGAGGGCGTGCAGGAGTGTGAGAGGCGCAGACTAGGGCGCGAGGTGGCTCCGGATGTACTCGTACTCCCCCTGGATCCCCTGCCGCGTGCTCTCCGCCGCGAGCTCGACGATCTTCTTGCCCACGAGCGGGATCCCGCAGGTCACCTCGACCGCGATCTCGTTCACGCACCCGGTGGCCTCGGGCTTGAGGTGCAGGCGCCCGCGGATCTGCACCGGTCCGCTCACCTCGATGTCGTACTCGCACGCGCGGCCGCCGCCCTCGCGGCGCCAGCGCTCGGTGGCGGTGACCTTGTTCCAGGCGCCGAAGAACTTCTTCAGCATCGCTGGCACCTCGGCCGGGACCTCGCGCCGGGTCTTGACCAGGAAGAGCTCACCCTGCTCGGCCGTCTGCAGGACCTCGATGTTCCGCGCGCCGACGCCCTCGTACTTGGCCTTGATCGCCGCCGGGTCGGAGAAGAAGCGGAAGACGGTCTCCACGTCCTTCAGGTAGTGGTGCTGGGCCTTGATCTCCATCGGTGCTCACCTCACTCCTTCTGCTGCTCGAGGATCGCCGCGATCTCCTCGGCGTCGTAGAGCCGGCCCTGGCCGATGCCGGGGCAGCGCGCCGCCGCCTCCTTCCAGGCCTCGGGGCTGCTCAGGTTCTCCGGCCAGAACGGCCAGGTCCGGCACTGCAGCGGCCGGGCGGCATAGACCCGGCAGCGCACACCGTCGAGGAACTGGCAGTCGCGCTCGGGGTGCGCCAGGTGGACGTCGTCTCCGTCGTGGACGCAGTAGCGCCGGGTGAAGACCGGAGCCGCCAGGCCGAGGTGACGCGCGAGCCGCTGCCGATCCTCGAGCGAGAGGTAGACGTAGCCGTAGCCACCGCCCCCGTGGCAGCAGCCGCCGGTCCCGCGGCAGTGGAAGCGGAGCCCGGACTCGTAGAAGCGTGCTCGCGCCATCGGGGCGGCAGCCTAGCAGGGTCGCACGCGCCCTGCCACACCCTCGAGCGCCGGCGACCCGATGGCGCTTCGCGCCGAGCTTGCCCCGGGTGCCGGCGAAGGAGTATGTACCGTCAATGAAGTTCCCCGGCCGTCGCAAGAGCAAGCACTACTTCCCGGTCTCCGAGCGCGGGCGCGTCTCCTTCCAGGAGCGCGGGGGCGGCGACGACCAGATCTACATGGTGGGGATCGACCACCTGCTGGTCGACATCGAGGCCTCCGTGGAGGAGACCCTCCTCGGCCGGCTGGAGCTGGTCAAGGGCCAGTCGATGCTCCTCGACGACGCCGTGGTCGACCGGGTCTACTCCGAGCTGAAGGCCGAGGGCCGCATCGTCGGCGAGTTCGCCGGCGGGACGATCGGCAACACGCTGCACAACTACTCGGTGCTCGCCGACGACCACTCCTTCCTGCTCGGCGCGATCACCAGCCAGATCACCGTCGGCGACTACGCGTTCCACTACGTGCGGAACACCAGCTCGCGCGTCAACCTCTCTCACCTGCACCCGGCGACCGGGCCGATGGGACGCGCGATCTGCTTCGTCACGCCCGACGGCGAGCGGAGCTTCGGCATCAGCCGCGGGATCATGGACGAGCTCCCGGCGGCGGCGATCCCCGAGCGCCTGATCACCAGCGCGGCGGCGCTGATCCTAACCACCTACCTGCTGCGCGACGAGCAGGCGCCGATCTTCGGCGCCACCATGCGCGCCATCGAGCTCGCGCGCGGAGCCGGCGTCCCGGTGGTGCTCTCGCTGGGGACGGAGTCGCTGGTGCGCGAGAAGCGCGAGTTCTTCCGCGAGCTCCTCCGCGGCTGCCTCAGCGTGGTCGCCGGCAACCTCAGCGAGGTCGCGGCGCTGACCGGCCAGAGCGACCCGCTCCTCGCCGGCCGCGAGGCGCTGGAGCTCGCCGATCTGGTCCTCCTCACCCGCGACCAGCATGGCCTCTACCTCTGCGGCTA
>JAKLHH010000340.1 GCA_022710245.1 Myxococcota bacterium | reverse complement strand
CCGCTCCTCGTCGCGCTCGCGATCCTCGCCGGCTGCCCGGCGCCGCCGCCACGGCCGCCCGCCGCTGCGCCCGCGGTGAGGTCGCCGGCGAGGCCGGCCTCGCGGCCGACCACGACGATCATCCTCGGGGAGGATGGGGCCGCGTTGCCCGCCGCCGAGGAGAGCGACCAGGTCCTGCCCACGCTCCGGGCGAGCCGCGCGACCGGCCTCTACCACTGGCCGGACTGTTACGAGCTGCGCGCCTGCAAGGGCTGCACAGTGACCTTCGCGTCGGAGGCGCAGGCACACCGGTACGGCTACAGGCCCTGCCCGAAGTGCGAGCCGGCGCCGCTCCGCGCGAGCGGGGCAGGGGAGGCCAAGGGAGCCGGCGCCCCGGACCCGGAGCGCGTCTGTCGCAGCGATCGCGACTGTGCCCTCGCGCCGCCCGACCCCTGCGGCTGTCCGCCCTGCGGCGCGCTCGGTCGCGAGGCGCTCAACCGGCAGGGGCTACGCGAGCGAGAGAGCCGGCTGGTGCCGCCGTGCGCGCAGCCCCGCTGCCCGCCCTGCCTCACCAACGCCGCGGTGCGCGCCGTCTGCCGTGAGCGGCAGTGTTCGGTCAGCGTGCGCTGACCAGCGTGCGCTGACCAGGATGGATCATGGCTGAAGTTCCCGTTGTCACGGTCGTCGGTCGGTGCCACGCTGCACCGATGCGCCTCGCTCCCCTCTCGCTCGTTCTCGCGCTCACGCTGACCGCGGTCACGGCCGAGGCCCGAGAGACCTGCGCGGGCCGCTTCCACCTGCTGCGCCCGCTCCCTCGCGCCTGCCTGGAGCCGATCGAGACGGACCGGCCGCACCTCACCGACACGCCCATCCCGGCACCGCCGGGCCACCTCGTGGCGGAGTTCGGGCTGGCGGCCTTCGCCGGCGGCGAGCCGCGGACCTGGCAGCTCCTCGAGGTGCTGGCCAAGGTCGGCCTCTGGACGGGGATCGATCTGCAGGTGGGCTGGGGCGGCCTCGGCCTCGAGGACGGCGCGGCCGGCTACCAGGTCCTCGCCAGCGAGAGCCTCTACCTGCGCACGAAGCTCCAGCTCTTCGGCGGCCGGCATGGGCCCCTCGCGCTGACCGTCGCGCCGGTCGTCTGGGTGCCGCTCCGCGGCGGCGTGGTGGAGGGAGGCGGTCAGCTCCTCCTCGGCGCCGACCTCGGCTGGGAGCTGGAGCTGGAGTTCAACCTGGGGGCGCTCGCGCGCGCCGGGGCCAGCGGCGAGCGCGCGCTGCACTGGGCGCAGAGCGTGGCGCTCACGCGGGCCCTGGTCCGGCGGCTCTCGATCTTCGCCGAGATCTACGGCGAGACGTGGCGCGAGGGAGGGCTGCGCTGGATCGGCGTGGTCGCCAGCGGGCTGATCCTGCTGCTCACGCCGAACCTGCAGCTCGACGCAGGCGTCCGCGCCGGCTTCACCGCCGAAGCTCCACCCTACACCGTCTTCCTCGGCGCCGCGTTCCAGCTCTGAGCATCAGGGGGCGTGCACGCTCCAGAGCGCGGCGTGGAGGGCCGCGTACCCCTCGGAGAGGACGAAGTCCATCAGGGCGTGGACGTAGGGTGAGGCGGCGAGCCCGTCCGGCGTGCCGAGCACGCCGGCGAGCTCGGCGAGGCCCACGCGCGGGTTGCCGCAGAGCACGATCCCGAGCTGGTCGGCGCGCAGCCGCTCCTCCTGCCTGAGCTGGGTCCAGCGCGCGGCCGTGACCCGCCCCACCTCGACCTCGAGCTGCTCGACCTGCTTGCGCGTCTTCCGCGGGAGCGCGCGCTGCACCTGACGTCGCAGCGTCGCCACCTCGGGCAGGATCGGGCGCTCGACGCGGAGCGCCTCCACCAGCCGCGCCAGCTCGTCGTCCTCGAGCTGCTCGAGGAGCGCGCCGGTCCGCGCCGCCGAGACCAGCGCGCGGCCCACCCAGAAGCGAAAGACCGCGCTCTCCGGGCGGGCAGCGACGCGCGCCGCGATCTGCAGCGGCGCCGGATCGCCGATGCCGGCGCGAGCCGGGGCCTCGCCCTCGATGGAGACCAGCACCCCGGTGAGGCCCAGCGTCGACGCCAGGCGCTGGGCGGCGATCACCGCGGGGAGCGTGGCGCGTGCCGGGTGGCGCTGCTTCAGCGGGTAGACCTGGCCGAGGTGCGGCCGCGCGAGCTCGAGGAGCCGGGCGATCGGCTGCAGCTCCGCGCTCAGAGGCAGCGCGGCCGGGTCCAGCCTCCCCGCCGGGGCGCGGCGCGGCTCGCGCGCCTCCAGGTGTGCCTTCTCCGACGGCGTGGCGGCTCCGAGCAGGTCGAGGAGCGCCGTGGCCGCGAGCGCGCTGGCCGGCCGTCCGAGCGGCGCCAGGATCCGGCTCAGCCCGCGGTAGGCGGGGGCGCAGGCGTGGTCATCGGCGACCAGCGCGCGGTAGGCCTCCGCGGCGCCCTCGAGGTCGCCGACCTGCTCGAGGGCGCGCGCGTGGAGGAGCGCGACCTCCTGCTGGTCCGGCGCCGCGAGCCGGAGCTCGCGCAGCAGCTCGAGCGCTCGCCCGGGCCGACGCAGGTCCTCGAGGAGCACGCCGGCGAGGCAGAGCCGGAGGCCAGCGGCGGCCGCGGGGTCGGTGGCGCGCTCGAGGACGCTGCCCCCTGCCTCGACCAGGCGGGGCAGCTCGCCGCGCTGCCGCGCGCGCTCCACCAGGTCCCGCAGCACCTCGGGGTGTCCGGCCGCGAGGGTGAGCGCCTCGTCCTCGTAGCGGCTCCGCAGCACCTCGTCGCGCAGGCCGACGCGGGCCACGTCCGCCAGCTGCGAGAGCGCCCAGACCTGCACGGCCGGCTGGTCCTCCGCGCTCACCTCGTCGAGGAGCTGCTGCGCGTCCGCCCAGCGGCTCTCCTCGACGAGGAGCTCGACCCTGAGCTGTCTGGCCGGGAGGTTGAGAGGGTCGTCCTCGAGGATCGCCGCGATGACCTCGGCGGCGCGCGCCGGCTGCCGCAGCTGCTTCAGCTGCAGCCGCGCGAGCGTCAGGCGGCCGGCCTGCCGGGTGGCGGCGTCGGGCGCGCTGGCGATGAGCCGCGCCAGAGCGGCCGCGGCGTCCGACCAGCGCTCCTCGGCGACGAGGACCTCGGTCAGCTCCTGCAGCGCGTCGCGGTCCTCGGGGCAGAGCTCGAGCAGCCGGCCCAGCTCGGCCGCCGCGCGCGGGCCATCCCCCAGCCGGTCGCGCAGCAGTCGAACGTGGAGCCGGAGCAGGGCAGCCCGCCCGGCCGGGTCGGCGCAGGCGGTGATGCGCTGAGCGTAGAGCTCCGAGAGCCGGGCGTGCTCGCCGCGCGCGTCGAGCAGGCGCGCGGCGCGCGCGAAGGCCTGCGGCTGCCCGGGGTCACGCGCGAGCAGGCGCTCGAGGCTGAAGACGGCCGCGGCGCTGTCGCCGACCCGGTCGGCCCACAGCTCGGCGGCGCGCATGGACGCCGCCGCCCGGTTCTCCGCGTCGGCGCAGGCCTCGGCGAGGAGGTCCTGCAGGGCCGCGAGGTCGGACCAGCGGTGGCCCAGCTCGGCCAGGTGCGCGAGCCAGCGCAGCGTCGGCAGATGGCGTCCATCGATCGCCAGGCACTGGCGCGCCAGGCGGCCCACCTGCGCTGCATCGCCGGCCAGCATCTCGGCGGCCGAGGCCGCGCTGAGGAGCTGCAGCCTGACGCGGGGGTCCGGCTGCCGCGCCGCCTCGGACTCCAGCGCCGCGGCGAGCCGGTCCCACTCGCCCGCGGCGCGCAGCCCGCGCTGCAGGCACCAGCTCGCGGCGGGCTCCTCGGGGGCGCGCGAGGCCGCGCCCTGCGCCGCCTCGACCTGGGGCTGGTGGAGGCCGGAGAGCTCCGCGCGGAGCGCGGACTCGAGCAGGTAGGCCGCGGCGAGCGACGGATCGGGCGAGCGCCCGCCGAGGTAGAGGAGCGCGCCGGCGAGCTCGCCGCCGGCGACGAGGCGACGGGCGCGGAGCTGCTCGAAGCGCAGCCGCACCTCGCAGCCGGGTGCCTGCGCGGCCTCGTCGAGGAGCGCGGGCTCGGGCTGCCGCCCGAGGCGATCGAGGAGGCGGGCGCGCTGCAGCAGCAGCCGGCTCGCCTCGAGCGGGCTCGCGGCCTGCTCGGTGAGGCGCTGCAGGCTCGCGGCGGCGGCCTCGTGCTGGCCCTGCCGGAGCTGCAGCGCGCAGAGGCGCTCGAGCGCGAGCCCGCCGGGGCTCTCGGCGAGCGCCGCGCCGTAGAGCGCCGCGGCGGCGCGGGGGTCGTCCCGCAGCGCGTCCTCGACCTCGGCGGCCCGGCAGAGGAGGTCGGCGGCGGCGACGGGGTCGCGGCGCGTGCGCGCGAGCTGCTGCAGCACGCCCACCAGCTCCGCGTAGCGCTGCGCGCCCTCGTAGAGGCGCTCGAGAGCCTCGAGCGCCGGCCCGCACTCGGGCTCCTGCGCGAGTGCGTGCTGGTACGCCTCGATCGCGAGCTCGGGGCGGCCGAGATCCTCCTCCTGCAGGCGGCCGATGCGGCACCAGAGCGCCGCCGCGGCGGCCGGGCCGCTGGTCTGGGCGAGCTGCTGCTGGTGCAGCGCGACCAGCTCGGGCCACCGGCCGAGGCGGTGGAGGATGCGGCCGGAGACGCGGAGCGCCATGCCGCAGCCGGGCTCCTCCGCGAGCACCTCGCCGCAGACGGCGAGCGCGCGGTCGTGCTCGCCGAGGCGCTCCTCGAGGAGCAGCGCAGCCTCGATCCGTCGCCAGAGCGACTCGGGGCGGTCCCGTGTGGTGCGGGCCTCGAGTCGCAGCAGCTCCGCCGCCTCGGCGTGGTTGCCGGCGCGGAGGTGCAACTCGAGGAGCTCCATCTCGGCCAGCGAGCTCTCCTTGATCTCTCTCGCGCGCTCGAGCGTGGCGATGGCGCGGTCCACGGCGCCGATCGGCCCCGACTGCAGCCGCGCCAGCTCGAGGAGCCAGTGCTGCCGCGAGCGCGGGTCGGCGGTGCGCTCGATCTGCGTGGCGAGGAGGCGGGCGAGCTCGGGGAAGCGCTGCTCCTCGCGCAGCAGGCCGCGCAGCCTCCAGAACGCCAGGCGCAGGTCGGGGTCGAGCTCCAGCGCGCGCGAGTAGGCAGCGCACGCCTCCTCGGGGCGTGCCAGCCCCGTCGCGAGCAGCTCGGCCATCTCCAGGAAGCAGAGGGCGCGTCGCTCGGTGGTCTGCGCCCCCTCGCTCTCGGGGCGGAGGATCTCGAGCAGCCCGGCGAGGTCGCCGCGCTGGCGGAGCAGGGTGCCGAGCGCCTGCAGCGCTGGCAGGTAGCCGGGCTGGGCCTCCAGCGCCTGCCGGTAGACGGCGATCAGCTCCTCCTGCTGGTCGACGCGGCGGAGCAGGCGGCCCACGCGGACGAGCAGCGCGGCGCGCCCCGGCGGATCGACCGTGAGCGGGAGCAGGCGGCGCAGGGTGGCGAGGACCGCGTCGCGCCGGCCGGTGGCCTCGTGGATCTGGGCGAGCCGCGTCAGCGGCGTGGTCTGGTCAGGGGCCACCTCGGCCGCCGCGGCGAAGGCGCGCGCGGCCGCGTCGAGGTCACGGGTGCGGTAGAGGTGCAGCGACCCGAGCCGCACCAGCAAGCGGGCGCGCGCCGCGGGCTCGGTCTCCAGGACGACCAGGCGCTCGAGCGTCTGGCCGAGGTAGACCCAGGCGCCAGCCTGCTCGTGGAGGGCGGCGAGCGCGACCAGCGCGGGCAGGTGCGCGGGGTCATGCTCGACGGCGCGGAGGTAGAGCTGCTCGGCCCGCACCGTCTGGCCCAGGCGGTGCTCGCAGAGGCTCCCCGCGGCGAGCAGGCAAGAGGCGCGCTCCTCGGGGGCGCCGAGCGCCTCCGCGAGCTGCTCGAGCGCGTCGCAGGCGGGCTCGTGCTGCGCGTGCTCGAGGTAGAGCCCGGCCAGGAGCGCGAGGACGATCGGGTGACCGGCCTGGAGGTCGCGCGCCTGCCTGAGGAGCGCGGCCGCCTGCTCGGACTCGCCACGCTGGCGGAGCAGCGCGTGGGCCTCGATCAGCGCCGCGACGCGCGCCGGCAGGTCGTCGCCGGTCTCGGCGGCCCGCGCGGTGAGCGCGAGCGCGTGATCGTGCTCGCCGAGCTCGAGGTGGAATCGGCGCAGGAGCTGGGCCAGCTGCGGCCCCGGCGCCTGCCCTTCGGCGCGACGGAGATCCTCGAGGACCACGGCGCGCTCAGCGCCGCCCTGCTGCGCGGCGCGAGCGGCCTCCAGCCAGAGGAGGCCAGCGCGCTCCGGCTGCTGCGCGCCCAGGGCCTGCGCCTCGCGGCGGTAGAACGCCGCGTCTGCGGCCCAGTCGGTCCAGAGCGGGCCTGCCGCCGGGCCCGCCGCCGTCCCCGCTGCGCCCGCTGACGGGGCGACGTGGTCGACGCTGGTCTGCTCGATCAGCTGGTCGAGATCGACGAGCTCGAGGTCCGCGACGCTGAGCTGGATGGTGGAGCTGGCGCTCGCCGCGCTCGAGGCCGGCTCTCCCCGCTTGCCGGCCGGGGCCGTCGGGGCCCGGTCCTCGCGTCCCTGCGGGACGCTCCTGGATGAGGCAGCGAGGCCAGGCTGCGTTGCGCCGCCGCGGAGCGGTGTGCGCGGCCTCGCCTCGGCCGCCGGCGTCGCGGCCTCGGGCAGCGACTCCTCGACGGGCTCCAGGTCCGATGCCTGGAGCTGGATGGTGCTGTTCTGGACGGATGAGGCAGGGTGCGCGCCGTCCTCGCGTCCCTGCGGGACGCTCCGGGATGAGGCAGGGTGCGCGCCGTCGCCGGGGAGCCCGAGCTTGCGGCGGAGGTCCTTGAGATCGTCGCGTTTGGCCATGGCGCCGGCGAGCGTACACCATGGAAGGCGCGCGCGACACCGGGGGCCGCCGTCGTCCGCCGTCGCCCCGGGGCTGCAGCCGCCCGACTCAGAGGTCGACGGGCACCACCAGCCGCAGCGGCTCGGGGCCGCGCGGCGCGTGCACGCGCGGGAGCTCGCGGAGCGCGCACTGCGCGGCGGGGATCAGCTCGGCCTTGGTCTCGCCGATGGGTGGACGGTGCAGGCCGCGGACGGTCTCTTCCCCGGCGGCGTCGAAGATGACGAACACCTCGAGGTGCAGCTGTTTCACGCCGGCCTCCTCGAGGAGCGGGCCGCAGACGGCGGTCAGGCGCTTGCCCTTCAAGGCGGTCTCGACGAGCCGGCGCGCGTCCTGCGCCCGACGCGCGGCCTCGCGCGCAGCGACCTCGGGGCTCGGGGGCGCGGGGGTCGGGGCGCGAGCGCTCCCGCCGGGCACACCGGCCGTCACCACCGCGGACCCCGACCCGGTGCACCTCCGCGCTGGCTGGAACCAGATCGCGAGGGCAATGACGAGGCAGCCGGCGAAGAGGGCTCCGGCGAGGGCGAGGGTCTCACGTCGCATCTCGAGGCAGTATAGACGCGTTCAGTCGGTGAGGCGAACTTCGGCGGGCACGGCCGGCGGCTCGCCCGATCAGCGCGGGAGCTGCTCGAGCGCCCACTTCGCGGCTCGCCTGATCAGCGCGGGAGCTGCTCGAGCGCCCGCTTCGCGGCTCGCCTGATCAGCGCGGGAGCTGCTCGAGCGCCCGCTTCGCGGCT
>JAKLHH010000034.1 GCA_022710245.1 Myxococcota bacterium | reverse complement strand
GAGCGCTCCTCGACAGGTGGACCGCGGCCGTCTCTATATATATGCGCCTCGAGCTTGCGATGTGGCCGATCATCCTGGGCTGTAACCAATCATCCCGGTCTGTACCCTCGACATCGCAAACGCGACACCCGACAGCATCTGGTTCACCCCCGACATCGAAGAACCCGAAACCGACAGGACGGCTCACCCCCGACATCCAAGACACGAAACCCGACAGCGACTCCGTCACGTTCGCTCCCACCGCCACCCAGATCCCACGCCACTCACCTCACCTCCGCGCACGTAGCTCCGCGAAATGTCGTCCCCAGCGGTGTCCCCGGCGCGTTGCATGTGCTCCCGCCGCCGTCGGGTCCGATCCCCCTGCTTGTCGGGTCCCAGCGTCCTCGCCGAGATCCCGCAACCTGCGCTGTCGGGGCTCGATGACCAGGCACGCGGGCCGGGACCGTGGCGCGTGGTATCGTGGAGGAAAACGGAGAGGGGCCGATGGACCACGCGCGCGTTTGCGAACGAGGGGCGAAGGAGCGTCGTTCGAGCCGCTGGCTGCTCATCGCGAGCGTCGCGCTCGGCGCGCTCGCCTGCAGCAGCAACACCGCCACCGTCGACGGGGCAGGGGGCGACGGCCCGCGGCGGGACGGGCCCGTCGCTGGCGCCGACGGATCCGTCGACCGACTCGCCCCTGGCGGCGAGGGCCGGAGCGGTGACTGGGCCATCCCGTCGGCGGGCTGCCCCGGGCGGCTCTCACCCGTGGCGACCACCAGCCCCACCGTGGTCGGCGACGGCTCCGCGGCGAGCTGCACCGAGCAGGCCCTGCGCACCGCGCTCGACTCGATCAAGAAGGCGGGGGGCGGCAGCGTCACCTTCAGCTGCGGCGGCAAGCACACCATCACCATCGCCTCGCGGCTCCTCGTCGGCTCGGCGAAGGACAAGACGGTGATCATCGACGGCGGCGGGCTGATCACCCTCAGCGGCGGCGGCAAGACCCGCGTCCTCGACCTCGACAACTACACGAACCTCGTGGTCCAGCGCCTGACCATCGCGGATGGGCACGTGGCCGCCGGCGAGCCCGAGGAGACCAACAAGCCGGCGAACTCGGGCGCCGCCATCCGCCACCCCTGGTTCGGCACGCTGAAGGCGATCGACGTGCGCTTCGAGGACAACGTCTGCGCGAGCCTCGACGGCGAGATCGGCGGCGGGGCGATCTACGCCGGGGGGCTCACCGAGGCGGTCCTCTCTGGCTGCGACTTCGTGGGCAACAAGGCCTCGAACGGGGGCGGGATCCTGAACCGCGGCTCGACCCTGACCATCGTGGAGTGCGCCTTCCGCCAGAACCGCGCGCAGAGCACCGGCGACGGTCAGTACGGCAACGGCGGCGGGGTCTACATCGACGGCATGGACGACGCGCACCCGGGAGGCGTCTTCAGCATGTGCGGCACGATCTTCGAGGGCAACAGCGCCAAGACCCATGGCAGCGGCATGTTCTCGTACTACCACGCGGGCTCGAAGGCCGAGATCCGCGACTGCGTCTTCCACGGCAACCTCTTCGACAACGCGGGACTCGGCTCGGGGGCGCTCTACCACGAGGCGGTGCCGCTGGCCCTCTCGGGCACCACCTTCTCCAGCAACACCGGGGGCCAGCACGCGGGCGCCATCTTCCTCGGGCAGAAGTCCGAGGCGACGATCACCAACTGCACCTTCGCCGCGAACAAGGTCTCCGGCAACGGCGCTGGCCTCTTCAACGGCGCCGCCATCGCCCACTTCATCAACTGCACCTTCAGCGGCAACGACGCCGACTACGGGCCGGCCATCTTCAAGGGGCAAAGCGCGACGGTGACGCTGAAGAACACCGTCTTCTCGAAGAACACCACGGCCAACAAGTACAGCGCCACCAGCTGCCACGAGGCGATGACCGACGAGGGCGGCAACCTCCAGTGGCCGAAGACGAAGGCCAGCGGCGCGGCGGATCAGCCCTGCGTCGCGGGGATCGCCTTCGCCGACCCGCTGCTCCAGCCGCTGGCGGACAACGGGGGCAGGGCGCAGACCTTCGCGCTCGGCGCGGGGAGCCCGGCCATCGACGCGGCGAGCGGCTGCCCGGCGACCGATCAGCGCGGGAAGCCGCGCTCGTCGCCGAAGTGCGACTCGGGGGCGTTCGAGGTGCAGTGAGCGCGAGGGGAGGGCTCGGGCGATCTAGCGCGCCACGAGGTCGAGGAACGACGCGGCGGCCTCGTGGAGCTGCGGCACCTGGCTCCAGCGCCGCGCCAGCTCGTGCCAGCGAGGGTCGCGGCTCGCGCCCGTCGCCTCGCCGGCCCAGCCGTGGCGGCGCGCCTCGGCGTCGTAGATGAGGCAGGCGAGGACGTGGCGCCCGAGCTCGAGGTCGTGCCCGGGGCGACCGGGCGAGACGCGGGCCTCGAGGAGCTGGAAGGCCCCTGTCGGTCGGACGCGGAAGACCGCGCGCACCACCTCCTCGCGCACCTCCTCGGAGGGATCGTCGAGGAGCGGCAGCAGCGCCTCCATGGCCGGCGCGCCGCCGAGCTCGCCGAGGGCCGCGGCGGAGGCCGCGCGCAGCTTGGGGTGCTGGTGCCCGCAGAGCTGCGCGAGGACCGGCAGCGCCCGCTCGTCGTGGAGCAGCCCGACCACGCGGAAGAGCTCCAGCAGCTCCTCGGCCAGCGCGTCGTCGAGATCCGGGTCGAGCGCCGCGCGCCGCTGCAGCCGCACGCACAGCTCCTGGCAGAGGCGCGGGTGGGCGCGCGGCTCGAAGGCGGCGTAGGGGATGGCGACCCCGGCGTCGAGCGCGGCGAGCAGCGCCGCGAGGGCGCGGTCGTCAGGGGAGCGGCCGAGCAGGAAGCAGGACCTCCGCCAGAGGTCCTCGTCGCACTCGTCAGACGCATCGCGCTCGTCCGGCGTGGCGTGCTGCACGCAGCCGAGCGCCACCTCGAGGGCAGCGGGCGGGACGAGCTTGCTGGCCAGCTCGAGCGCGGCGCCCTGGAGCTGGCGATCGTGGCGCGCGAGCCCCTCGCGGAGCTGCGCCGGCCCGGCGTAGACGGCGCAGAGGAGCACGCGCGCACTGTGGGCGTCCGAGAAGGTGCCGTCGAGGTCGAGGGGGTTGGGGACCTGGAGGGCCGTGTCGTCTGCCAGCCGGTAGAGCTCCTCGGGCGACCTGGCGCGCTGCAGGTCGTCCATCAGCTGGTCGATGCTCGGCCGTCCCGACTTGGTCCCGCTCATGATCCGGCCTCCGTGCTGCACCCGCATCGTAGCGCGTTGGCGCGGCGCTCGACTAGATCCGACGTGGAGCTCGCGTCGATCTCAGGTGGAGCCTAGGGGACCTACCTCATGGCGTGCACGCCATCGCGCGAGTACACTGACCCTCTCCACGATCACCAGCTGAGGAGGTGCTCGATGTCGCGCCGTCCCCGCCCCCGCCGCCGCCGCAGTGGCGCGCTCCCGACCGCGCTCCGGGCCTCACTCTCGCTCACCCTCGCGTTCACCCTCGCTGCCTGCACGGGCACCACCTCTGGCGGTCCCGACGCGGCGGTCGACGCGGCGCAGGAGCGCGACGGTGTGGCGGCGGATCTGCCGCGCGCCGGCGAGGCCGCGACGCTCACCATCACCCCGACGGATCCGCAGCTGGTCATCGAGAGCGGCAAGCCGGTGCCCACCGTGCAGCTGGTCGCCAGGCTCGGCGGCCCCGCCGTCACGGCGCAGTGGTCGCTGGAGCAGGGCGCGCTGGGCAGCATCACGGGCAGCGGCCTCTTCACCCCCTCGGGCAACCTGGCCGGCCAGACGAAGGTCACCGCCAGCGTCGGCAGCCTCAGCGCGGGCACGACGATCACCGTCCTGCTCAAGCTGCAACAGAACGGCGCCACCCAGCAGAACGGCAACCCGGGGCCCGGCGGCTTCGGCGGGGTCGGCGGCGAGGGCCTCGGCCCCGCGGTCACCCCCGAGCTGGTGACGCTCCTCGACGGGGCGACGACCGCGTCTGGCCTCAAGCTCCTCTATCCTTATGATCAGACGGTCTGGCCCCTGGGCGTGCTGGCGCCGCTCCTCCAGTGGAGCGAGCTGCCGCAGGGCACCGGCGACGGCGTGCTGATCCAGCTCAGCGCGCCGCAGTTCGAGTGGAAGGGCTACTTCGGGCGACCCGCCGCGCTCGCCGCGGGCGCGCCGCTGGTGCGCCACCCGCTCCCGCAGGACGTCTGGAAGGCCGCGACGCGGTCGGCGGCCGGCGGCACCCTCTCCGTCAAGGTGACGGTGGCGTCCGGCGGCGTCGCCTACGGTCCGCTCGTCGAGACCTGGACCATCGCGCGCGGCAGCCTGCGGGGGACGGTCTACTACCAGTCCTACGGCACCAACCTGGCGAAGAACTACGGCGGCGCGCTGGGCGGCGACGGCATGTTCGGCGGCGCCACGCTGGCGATCAAGGGCGGCTCGACGGACCCGGTGCTGGTCGCCGGCAAGAACGGCGGCGCCGGCGAGTGCCGCGTCTGTCACTCGGTCGCGGCGGGCGGCAGCCGGATGGTGGTGCAGCACGGCGAGGACTACGCCGCCACCAGCTCCTATGATCTGAAGAACGGCTACCAGGAGACGGTGTACGCGGCCTCCACCATCGGCCGGCTCGGCTGGATCGGCATGACCCCGGACGGCAGCCTCGGGCTGGGCAACGCGGCGCCCATCCCGGGCGGCGCGAACACGGGGGACTCGGCGCTCTACGAGATGGCGAGCGGCCAGGAGGTCACCGCGACCGGGCTCACCTCCTTCGTGACGCAGGCGGGCTTCCCGGCGTTCGCGCCGAGCGGCAAGCGGGTCGCCTTCAACTTCTATGGAGGGCCAGGCGACGCGGCGAGCGGGCCGGGCGACGGCACCAAGCTCGTGGTGATGGACTTCGACGCGAGCACGAAGGCGTTCAGCAACCCCAAGCTCGTCTACCATGGCACGGCCGCGGACCGGCCGGGCTGGCCCGCCTTCTGGCCGACGAGCGGCGCGGTCGTCTTCCAGGTGGAGCTCCCCGGCAACACCTCGGGAGAGTTCTTCGCCACGCGCTATGGCGCGCGCGGCGAGCTGCGCTGGGTCGATCTGGCGAGCGGCACCGTGGCCGCGCTCGCGCGGCTGAACGGCAAGAACGCCAGCGGGGTCTCCACCTTGCCCGCCGGGGCGGGCGACCACGCCGACGACACCGTCCTCGGCTACGAGCCGACCATCTGTCCGATCGCGTCGGGCGGCTACGCCTGGGTGGTCTTCACCAGCCGGCGGCTGTACGGGAACGTGGCCACCATCGATCCCTGGTGGAGTGACCCGCGAGAGCACGACCTCACCCAGACGCCGACGACGCGCAAGCTGTGGATCGCGGCCATCGACCTGAACCCCACCGCGGGCTCGGATCCGAGCCACCCGGCCTTCTACCTGCCCGCGCAGGAGCTGATGGCGGGGAACTCGCGCGGCTTCTGGGTCGCCGACCCCTGCAAGGCCGACGGGCAGTCCTGCGAGGGCGGCGACGAGTGCTGCGGAGGGTTCTGCAGCCAGGCGCCCGGCGCGGCGAGCCCGGTCTGCGGCGCGACCACGACCGGCTGCGCGAAGGAGTTCGACAAGTGCACGCAGTCGCCGGACTGCTGCGACTACCCCAAGTACCAGTGCGTGAACGGGCACTGCGCGCGCTGGACCATCGACTGACCGATCACGTTGAAACACGATGTGGAGGATCGAGTTGGAGCGCGAGGCCGAGCCGGCCGAGCCGGTTGACAGCGCCGCCGGCGCCGTGATCCCATGCCGCATGCGGATCACACCGAGCACGCTCACCCTCTCACTCGCGCTGATCACCCTCACCCTCGCCCTCGACGTCGCGCTCGCCGCGCCGGCGCCGGACGCGGTCACCGTGGTCGCGCAGCGCCGCACGGTGGCGCGCAAGGGATCGGAGAAGAAGGACCCGATCAAGATCAGCTACCCGCTGGTGAAGGGCATCACGGCCCCGGCGGTGGCAGCCAAGATCGAGGCGATCCTGAAGAGCAAGACTCGCCCCGCCCAGCTCGGCAAGGACGACGACTGGCTCGACGAGGTGGGCTTCAAGGTCAACCACAACGCCCGCGGCATCCTCGACCTCGACATCTTCCTCTCGGGGACAGCGGCCTACCCGAGCGGCAACACCGAGCACTACGTCCTCGACGTGCGCACCGGCGTCCGGCTCGGGGCGAAGGAGGTCCTCAAGCCCGCGTCGATGGCGGCGCTCGCCGCGCGCCTCGACCGGCTCCTCCAGGCGGAGCTCAAGAAGGCCCGCAAGGGCGAGTGCGCCGAGGTGGAGATGAGCGGGAGCTTCGGGGTCAAGGAGCTCGACCAGCTGGAGGTCGGCGCGCAGGGGCTCACCTTCCGCTACGAGCTCGACCTCCCGCACGCGGTGCAGGCCTGCGCGCCGCCCGGACGGTACCTGATCCGCTGGGCGGAGCTGCGGCCGCACCTCCTCGAGAAGGGCCCGCTCGCCGAGCTCGCGCGCTGAGCGTCCGTCGGGCTTCGGCGCCGGCTCGCCGGGACGCCGGAGACCTCCCCGAACACCGGCTTCGCCGCCTCGAGGTGGAGTGAGCGGGCACGGGTGCTCAGCAGCCCCGCGACAGGGGCCTCGCAAATCGATGACCGTCCGTGGCTGCTCTCCTGCGCCCACAGAGGGTTTGTCCTGGCCTGCCGCTTGCTGCTCACGCTGCGCGCTTGCCACGGAGGAAGAGATGCGCACCGCCGTCGCCTTTGCCACCACCGCCCTGTTGCTCCTGGGGAACGCCGCTGCCCAGGCAGCGCCCGGTTCCCCGGCGCCTGGTGCAGCGCGAGGGCGCGGCCTCAACCGCGTCGTCGCCAGGAGCGGTAAGCTCGTGGCCGCGGCCCTTGCGGTGCCGCTCCTCCTGTCCGCGGGAGGCTGCTCGTCGCTGGCGCCCGCCCCGACTTGGACGCACGCCCCGGTCGTGACAGCTCAGACCCAGCAGGCGGAGGCGCGGTGGATCGCCGAGCAGGAACGGCAGGCCAAGCAGGAGGTCTTCGAGGCCGGGGCCACCAGGGCCAGTCCTCACTACCTGCGCCTGAACACGGACGGCAGCGTGAGCCGGGTCTACTTCATCCAGCCTCCGCCCGCCCCGCCCACGCCACCGCCTCCGGCGAGCCTGGGGGTTCGCCTGCTGGCGGCGTACCTGGTCGGTATGGACCCGAATTCGCCCTGAGCCCGCGCGGCCTGGCGCCTGAGCACCTTGATCGCGACCCGTCGCTCAAGCTCCCGGTGCACGCCGAGGTAGACGGCGCCCACGCCGCCCTTGCCGAGGAGCTCGACGATCGAGAGGTTGCCGAGCTGCTGGCCCGGGGAGAGCTCGGACATGGCTAGCTCCCGGCGCGGCGCCGGCGAAGGAGCGCGAGCACCGCGAGGAGGGAGAGCAGGAGCACCGAGCCGGCGGGGGAGGCCGGCGTCACCTCGCAGCCACAGCCCGAGGCTGGCGCGGCGGCCCCGGCCGCATCGCCGGTCGTCGGGCCGAGGTCGCGCCGCGCGCCGCCGTCGGGCTGGACGCCGCTCGGCGGGCACCCGTTGGTGCCCTGGCCGGTGCCGGCGAGGGTGGTGTCCACCGAGCCCCTGCCGTCGGTGGCCGCGGGGTAGAACGCCTCCCAGCGCTTGCGGTAGGCGTCGACCTTGGCGATCTGCGCGGCCGTCGGAGGCGTGCCCGCCGCGTGGATGATGACGAACGCCATCTTCCAGTGGCAGCTCTCCGAGGCCGGCACGCGCGGCCCCTCGGCGCTGATGATGTCGTCGACGGTGAGGTCGAGGCGCGTGCCCGTCACGTCGAGCGTCTTGCCCGGCTCCAGCGGGGCCTGCTGCGAGCCATTCAGGTCGCCTGTGTTCACCAGGAAGAGCGGCGGCACCTCGGAGCGGTGGCGGAGCCCCATCAGGTACTGATCGAGCGGCGTGTACTTGCCGTCCTTGTAGGAGAGCCGGAACTTGCCGTCCCCGAGCTCCTCGATCACGCTGCCCCACATCAGCGACGCGCCGTTCAGGTAGAGCGACCAGTGCACGCCGAAGTCCGAGACGGCGTGCCCGTCGCAGTCGTACGTGGGACCCTGCGAGGCGGAGACGAAGCCTCGCAGCAGGCAGTGCTTCTCGCCGTCCTTGCTGAAGTTGACGTACGACAGCCACTGGTGGCCGAGCTCGTGACCCAGCACCTGGACCCCGCTCATGCCCGGCGACGGCGCGTACGGCCCGTCCGGGCTGTCCGGCAGCGCGGCGAGGTCGCCCATGCGGATCGCGTGCCGCAGGCGGCCGCTGGTGCAGAAGCCCTTGGAGCCGTCGGGCCAGAGGTCGAGCCCGATGCCCTTCGCCGGCGACCGCACCCGGGCGCCTGCAGGGACCCCGAAGAGCGGGTTCTGCGCGATGGTGGTGAAGAAGACAAGCCCGTCGTACTTCTCCGCGTGGGTCTTGAAGAAGGCGCAGGAGGCCTTGCCGAGGTAGTCCGCGTAGAACAGGCCCGCCCCGTTGATGGAGCCGTCCGTGTCCTCGAGGAGCGCGATCTCGCCGACGTCCGCCGCGCGCGCGACGTGCGGACGGGCTGCGGCCAGGAGCACCAGACCGAGGACGAGGAGCCGCGCACAGGCGATGCGGACTCTCACCAGCTCACCTCCGGTGCGTCCTCGTGGAGGAAGCGCGTGTGGTCGGAGATGCGGCCCGCGCAGTCGCGCAGCTCGGGGCGCTCGGAGAGCTGCGGCGAGGAGATCGCGCTCTCGGCTGGAGTCATCCATGGCGCCGATGTTCGCACCGCCCCCTGGTCCACTCAACAGGATGTTGTCGCCGCGCCCCGCAGCACGTGAGCCTGCCCGGGCTCTTGGCAGCCCGTCGCGGCGCGGCTATCGTCGACGGTGATGGTGCTCGGACGACTCACGCGCGGAGGTGCTCGCCAGCCTGCCCGACCAGCTCTTCGAGGCTGGCACCTGGGCGTTCCTCGCCGAGGCTGGCAGGCGAGCCGCAGCGCGCCCTGGGCGCTGTTCGTGGGGCTCGCCCTGGTCGCTGGAGGCACGGCCTCGCCCACCTCGGCCCGTCCGACCCGCGTTGCCAGGGGGGGCGACAAGGTGGTGTACCACATCGAGACCAAGCTCTATCTCCAGCCCGAGCGCCAGACCGGCCGGGTCGAGATCGTCGGGCTGAGCTGGCTCACGTGGGCTCGTCGTCTGGAGATCTGGTTGTGGCCCTCGGCACCGGAGCCGCCGGAGCCATCGGGACCGGGCGTGCGCGAGCTGCGTCTCTCGCGCGCGAGGATGGCGGCGCTGCGACGCCGGAACGTGGAGCTCGACCGCCTGCAGAGGAGCTGGCGAGACCTCGTCGCCGAGCCAGAGCTCTGGGACGCGCAGGATCTCGAGCGCCGCTTCGGCAAGGCTCGCGTCCGGCCCGCGCTGCGCGTGATGCTCGACGCGCGCGCACGGGCGAGCGCCGCGCTCGGGCGCGCGCGCCTTGAGGTCCTGCGCGCGACGTCGGTCCGACTGCGCGCGATCGACCGGGACGCCCGCCGGCTCGAGGCCGAGCTCGAGCAACAGCTCGAGCGCGCGCTGGCCGCGAGCAAGGAGGCGCTCCTCTACCAGCTCGCCCTCGCCGCGTATGCCCGCGAGGCCCGCGAGCCGGGCGCGGGTCCCGGCTCGCGCCCGGCCTTCCGCCGCGCGCGGCAGCTGCTGCGCGGGGCAGCACCGGACGCACAGACGCGATGGGGCCTGGCGCTCCGTCGGCTGCGCGCGGCGACCGAGGCGCCGGAGGCGCGCGTGCCCCTGCTCGAGGCGCTCGTGTGTCCGCGCGCCGCGGTCGTCCGTCCGCCGCGCGGGGGCAAGCGCAAGCCGACCAGGGCCGAGCTCGACCGGTCCGAGCTCCTGGCCTACCAGGGCTGCCTCGAGCCGGTGAGCTGGCCGGCGCGTGGCGAGGTCTGGCTCGAGCTCGGCGAGGCACGCTTCCTCAACGCCGAGCACGGGAGAGCAGCCGCAGCGTTTGCGAACGCCGTCCGCGCGCTGCCCGACGGTCCGCGACGCGCGAGTGCCCTCTTCCGTCAGGGGCTCGCCTACCATCTGATGCACCGGGAGCGCGAGGCGGCGCGGAGCTTCGACCAGCTGCTGACGTGGATCGATCGCCAGCCTCCAGGGCCCTCGGGGCGCTTCGCCGCGCGCCTGAGGGAGCCGGCGCTGCAGCTCCTCGGATGGTGCTTCACCGACACCGACTGGGACGGCGACACCCGGCGTGACGCCGACGCGGGGCTGCCGCGGCTCGAGCGCTTCTTCGCCGGGCGGCTCGAGCTGCCGCATGTCCTCGACGTCTTCCGACGGACCGCGGAGCTCTCGGCCGACGTCTTCGAGCGGCTGTCGGCGATCGAGATCGGACAGGTGGTGCTGCGTCGCTGGCCCCTCGACGCGATCGCGCTCTCCGTCTATCGCTCGCTCTTCGAGGTCCACAGGCTGGCCCGCGATGTGCCCAAGGCTCAGCTCGCCCGGCGCCAGGTCGTCGCGCAGCTCGGGCCCGGGAGCGCGTTCAGGCGCCATCACGCGCGACGTGCCGACGTGCTCGCGTCCGTCGAGGAGCTGTGGCGAGAGGCGCTGATCGGGCTCGCGGTCCAGTACCAGCAGACGGCCATCGATCTGCGGCAGACGGCCCTGACCACGGGCGATCCTGCCAGGGCCGATGAGGCGCGCCGGACCTACGCGCTCGCCGCGAAGGCCTACGAGAAGTACCTGGCTCACTTCCCCAGGACCGAGCACTACGAGGACCTCTGGCGGGCGAGCGACAGCTGCCACCGACTCGCGGGGCTGGTCCCGCCGCGCCCTCCGCCGCCGGCGGCGAGCGCGAGCCGGCCGCAGGCACCAGCGAGCCGGCCAGCCAGCCAGCGACCGGCCCGCCAGCCCGGCTTCGAGGCTGACGCGAGCACGGCGCCGGGCGCCGGCCGCGCGCTCTACCTGCGGTGGGGGCGGCCGGCGCTCGAGCGCTGCGCGCTGCGAGCGGGAGAGACGCTGCGTCGACCCTCGAGCATCCTGCTGCACCTCCATGTCGAGCGCTCCGGCGAGGTGGTCGAGGCCGAGGTCAAGCTCGAGCGCGACGATGTCCCGGATCCGGATCTGGTCGCCTGTCTGCGCGAGGAGGCGAAGCGCTGGCGCATCCCTCTCGACGAGTACTCGCCCCGCCGGTCCTTCCTGGACGTCCTGGACGTCCTGGTGCTGGCACCCTGACGCCACGAACAGGGCGTTCTCGCGGTCTGGCGGCTGGTGACCGACGTCCGGGGCGGAGTCATCAAGACCGCACGCCAGCGGCGTCCCGCTCGCGATCAGCGATCGGGCCGGTAGGGGTTCGGCCCCCCGACCTTGTCGACGAGGACCTTGCCCGTCCTCCCGTCCACCTCGCCCTCCCAGCCGTAGGCGGTCTCTCCGCTGTCGCGGTAGATGTGGCCGCGCAGCGCGAGCGTCCCTCGCGACGTCAGCACCACCGTCTGGGGGAACGGCGTCTGCTTTCCCCCGTCGCCGCGGAGCTGCCGCTCCCAGCGCGGCTTGCCGCCCTCGTCGAGGCTGAGCAGGCGCGTCACGCTCCCGCGCGAGGGGTGCACGTAGGAGAGGATATAGATGAGGAAGCCGCCGCCGGGGGCGGCGATCGCGCTCCCACCCTCGTGGTCGAGGAAGCCGGCCTTGCGGAACGCCTTCTCCCAGACGAGGCCGCCGGCGGCGTCGAGCCGCAGCACCACCGGGCGCGACTTGCCGATCCGGTATTTGCCCGGCGGGTTGTCGCTCTTCGTCCCGACCACCAGGAAGCCGCCGCCGGCGAGGGCGTGGATCGGCGCGAGGTGCCCCCGCGTGTTGCCGATCTGCGCCTCGTGGTAGCTGTAGAGCGCCACGCCGTGGGTCGAGCAGTAGCGGCGCGCCAGCGTCACGTCGGACTGCGACGCCGGCGGCTCGGCGCGGGCGGGGAGGGCGAGGGCCGCGAGCGCGCAGCAGACCGCGAGCGCGCAGCAGACCGCGAGCGCGCAGCAGACCGCGGGGCCACCAGCCCGCCGCGCCGCGGTCACAGGGCCTCCAGGAACGCGCGCACCGAGCGGAGGCACGCGGCGCTGCTGATCAGCTGCAGCTGGTCAGCGGGCCGCGCGGCGTCGGCGAGCGCGCCGGCGAGGGTGGGGTGCTCCTCGACCAGCGCGCGCAGCGCCACCGCGACCGGCGCGTCGAAGGCGGTCTCGAGCGGGTCGAGCCAGCGCCTGGCGAGCCACGGCTTGCCGCGCTCGATCGCCGCCTGCAGCTCACGCCCCAGTCGCCGCAGGCGGGGCACCGCGGTGGCGTCGAGGGAGGGGAGCCGCGCCTCGAGCGCCCGCTGCAGCGCGCGCGCGGCCGGGAGCACGACCTCGTGGTGGAGGCGGTGCCAGCCGATCAGGAAGAGCCGGTCGGCGCTCTCCTCGGCGAGCAGCTTCGCCGCGTGAGCGCCCGGGTCGCGCCGGCCGGGCGGGCGGCTCCGCGTCAGGAGATCCTCGAACCCGAGCTCGCAGACGGCGACGGCCGCCTCGGCGCCCTCCACCGGCCGCAGGCTGCGGCGCCCGCTGCAGCCGGCCAGCAGCACGTTGGCGAGGTACGCGAGCTCCTCCATGCGAGCCGCGTGCGCCTCGGGCGCCACCGACAGCAGCGCCTGGATCGCCGCGCCGAAGGGGCCGCTGACCGGCGGTGGCCGGCCGCTCCCGGCGGTGAGGGCAGGGCGCGCGTCGGGGAGCACCTGCGCCTCGCGGAGCACCTCGACCAGGCCGGCGACCTCCGCGACCTCGGGGCCGGGCGTCGAGGGGGTCGGGGCCTGCTCGTCGGCGTGCGCCCGCGTGGCCTGACGCCCGAGCTCGCGGAAGTAGGCGCGGGTGACCGGGTCCCGGGGCTGCGTGCGCAGCGCGTCCAGGGACGTGGTGCGGGCCAGCGCGAGGAGGCTCGCCGCCGACGCCGGCGCGACGAAGCCCTGCGCCGCGCGGCGGTCCTCGCGATCCGCGGCGACGTCCGCCTCCACCCTCTCGACGGCGCGGAGCGCGGCCGGCAGCCCTCCCTCCTCCTCGATCTCCTCCGCGGAGAGGAGGCTGAGGCGCTGCAGCAGGCGGTGCAGGGTGTCGTGGTGGTCGCGGTCGAGCGCGAGGAGGACCGCGACCAGCGCGTCCCACCCCTCGTGCCGCCGGGAGATGAGCAGGTGCTCGCCGAGCTCCAGGTCGAGGCAGCTGTCGAGCGCCTTGTTGAGGAAGGTGTAGTCGCGCGCGGAGTCGGCCATCTCCAGGGCGAGCTCGCGCTCCATCGCGGAGCCTCCGCAGGAGGCGAGCACAGCGAGCTCGTCGGCGTTGATCACCAGCACCTGGCGGTGCAGCGCGAGCGTCACCAGGTCGAGCGGCAGCTCCACGAGCTTGCGCGCGGCGAGCTCCTCGCCGGCCTCCAGCAGCACCTCGAGCCAGAGCGCGAAGCGGTCGCCGTCGAAGCGCTCCTCGCCGCCCGGGCCGGCGCTCGTCCAGAGGTCCTCGTCGAAGACCTGCCGGAGCTGGTCCGTGCTGGCGAGCGCGACGAGGTCGCCCGAGTCCTCGAGGCCCACGTGGTTGATCAGCCTGCCCAGCGCCTGCGCCGGGAGCGCGCGGACCGCGGAGACGAGCTCCGGCGTCTCGAGGATGCGGGCGAGGAGCTGCCGCGCGGACGGCGGGGCGTAGCGGGCAGGCTGACTGATCGGCCGGCTCATCGGGACCTACTGTGGCGGGCCGCTGTAGCTGAAGGTCGGCGAGGTCACGACGAGGGCCTCGCCGCTGATGCTGAAGGTCACCTGGTAGACGATCTGGCTGGCGGTCACCTCGAACTGGCCGAGCTCGTAGCGCACCACCGCGCGCTGGCCCGCGGCGAGGGTGCCGTCGAACGGCGCGCCGCCCGAGGTCGCGGCGAGGACCTGGGTGGTGGTCAGCTCCTTGGTCTCCGTGGGGCTGAGGACGCCGACCCTCACGACCTTGACGTTCTTCGGCGCGCCGGCCTCGCTCTGCATGGTCACGGTCAGGCTGAAGTCACGATCCGGCCCGCACTTCTGGACGCCAGCCTCGGGGATGACCGCGGGCCCCGCGTCGCCGCAGCCGCCATGGACGGCCACCCCGGCGGAGATCATCAGGGTGACCCCGCCGGCGGTCCCCGGATCGCTGCAGCTGGTGAGCAGGGCGAGGAGGGCGGCCGTTCGCAGGGCAGGGTGCATCATGTCTCCCGGGCGAGGCGCACATTATCCACGGAGTGGGGTGGCCGGCGCCAGGGCAACCGACCTGAAAGGCTCGGGAGGCGAGCAGGGCGAATTCAGTGACCTCTTCAACGCGGAGGCCCGGTCGCGGTACAAACCCTCCATGATGCCCAGACCAGCCAGGACCATCCTCCTCGCCCTCCTCCTCACGGCCTGCTCCAGCGACCCGGCCAAGACCCCCGCGGACCTCGGCAAGACCCCGCAGGACGGCAGCGGCACCTGCTCGATCCCCGACGGTGGCGCCAAGAACGCCAGCCTGCTGGTGGGGACCTTCCAGGTGAGCCTGCACGCCGCGACCACCAGCAACGCCGCCTACACCTCATTGATCGGCAAGGTCGACGACGGGGTCACCCCCGCGGCGACCATCTGGGAGGAGAAGTCCAAGGACGGCTCCTGCCGGCTCCTGACCCCGCGGGTCCCCTTCTGCGCGACCTCGTGCGGGAGCAAGGTCTGCGTCGAGGACGACACCTGCCAGGCGTACCCGACCGCGCACAGCGTGGGCAATGTGGCGGTCTCCGGGATCCACACCGGCGCCGGGGCGACCAGCTTCTCGCTCACCCCGACCAAGACCAGCAGCACGGTCAACTACCAGGTCCCGAGCGGGACCACGCTGCCGTACCCGGCCTTCTCCGAGGGCGAGAAGATCGCCTTCGCCGCCGAGGGCGGGGAGTGCTTCGCGCCGGCCTTCAAGCTGGAGTCGACGGGGATCGCTCCGCTGGTCCTCGCGGACGGCACCCTGACCCTCGACGCAAGCACGGCGCTGAAGGTGACCTGGACCGCGGCCGGGCAGACCGGCATCTCGAAGATCCACATCAAGCTCGACATCAGCCACCACGGCGGCTCCAAGGGGATGGTCGAGTGCGACACCGACGACACCGGGTCGCTCGACATCTCGGCCTCGCTGATCTCCGCGCTGCTCAAGCTGGGCGTCGCCGGCTTCCCCACCATCATCGTCACCCGCAGCGCGACCGGCACGGCGCTGATCCCTGCGGGCAAGGTCCAGCTGGTGATCTACTCGGAGGCGGAGAAGTCCGTCACTGTCCCGGGCGTGACCTCCTGCAACAAGGACGAGGACTGCGAAGGCGGCAAGAAGTGCCAGACCGACCTCACCTGCAAGTAGCTCTAGCTTTGCTGAAAGGAGCCGCTGCGTGTCGAGCCGACGTCAAAGCCTGCTGCCCGTGATCGCGATCCTGATGATGATCGGCTGCACCGACCGCAATCCCGCGGGCGCGGACGGGACGATCACCCCGACCGGTGACAACGGCGTCACCGGCGACAAGGGAGGCGCGACCGGGGACGGGGTCGTGGCCAAGAAGGACGGCGGCGGCAGCACCGGCGACGTCGGCGCCCTCGGCAAGTTCAGCTTCTTCGTCACCAGCCTGAAGGCGCTGCGCGACCTCTCCAAGAACCAGAACGGCTTCGGCGGCGACCTCTCCTACGGCGAGACCGGCGCCGGCGCGGGCCTCCGCGGCGCGGACAAGATCTGCACCGAGATCGCCGAACGCAGCATGGCCGGCGCGGGCAAGAAGGTCTGGCGCGCCTTCCTCAGCGCCACCAATGACGGCAGCGGCAAGGTGGCGAACGCCATCGACCGCATCGGCAGCGGCCCCTGGTACGACCGGCAGGGCCGTCTCTTCGGCAAGAGCATCGTGGATATCAGCGCCACCCGCCCGACGAGCGCGGACGCGGCGATCAAGAACGACTTCCCCAACGAGGACGGCGTGCCCAACCACAGCCCCGATGGGGTCCAGGTGGACAACCACGACATGCTGACCGGGTCGAACGCCCAGGGGAAGCTGTATGGCCAGAGCGCCACCTGCAAGGACTGGACGGGCAAGGCGGGCTCCGAGGGCAAGCCGCGGGTCGGCCACTCCTGGCCCCGCGGCGGCGGCGGTGGCGGCGGCGGCGGCGAGGCGGCGCACTGGATCTCCGCGATGGACGTCGGCGGCTGCGCACCAGGCGTCAACCTGAGCGACAGCATGGGCGGGGGCGGCAACACCGTCGGTGGCGAGGGCGGCTACGGAGGCTTCTATTGCTTCGCCCTGACTCCCTGAGCCCGGCGGTGGGCGCGGTCGTGGTCGTGGTCCTCGAGGACAGACATGCAGCGACGAACGGCTGATACACAGCTCCGCTGGCTCTCTCTCTGCGCCCTCGCGCTGGCGGGGTGCAACGGGGGAGGCGCGACCACGCCGGGCAAGCCCCCGCTGGTGGAGGGCACCTGCCAGATCGCGAGCGGCGCGACCGGTACGGCCGTGCCCGACTCCCTGAAGGCGATCAACTGCACGGCCGACTTCGAGGCCCTCGCCTCGGAGCCGATCGACATCACGCTGCCCGGCGCGCGCTCGGGCAAGGTGATCCTCGACCAGTCGGACAGCAACGCGCTCTACTTCCAGAACAGCGTCCGCTACCAGATCCACTACCAGTTCGCCTCGACGCACCTCTCGGGCAACGGCCACCCGACGGTGCCGGCGCTCGCCACCTTCAACACCACCGAGTACTTCAGCCCGGACCGCCGCTTCATCCTCGGCGCGGTGACCCACTACGAGGGCCCGCAGGTCTGGGCCCTCGAGATCTCGCCCTACGACACGGCGTCGGCGGCGATGATCGCGCTCCTCTACCGGACGGTGAAGGGGAGCGCGTTCTTCGGTCCGGCGCTCTACTTCCACCCCACCTCGGAC
>JAKLHH010000339.1 GCA_022710245.1 Myxococcota bacterium | reverse complement strand
CCGGCGAGACGCAGCCGCAGGGCGGGCTGCTCCTGCCCACGCGCTCCGGCCTCGATCAGATGTATATCGGCCTCTCCGGCGCGCCGCTCAGCCAGCAGCGCGACCCGACCAAGCCCACCTGGGTGATCGGCTTCGAGGCGCGCATCGGCGTCGGCAGCAACATGGAGTACGACCCGCTCCGCCCCACGGCCAACACCTCCGTCGGCACCGGCGTGCACGAGTTCCTCTGGTACACCTCGGTCTCGCGCCGCTACAAGTACTTCGACCCCTGGATGAGCATCTTCTACATGCTGCCGGCGACCCGCGGCGGCTCGCTCTACGAGAAGACCACCTTCGCGCTCTCCGGCCAGGAGCGGCAGACGCCGCAGCAGCGCGGCGGCGGCGAGATCGGCGTCGAGATCATCCCGTACGATCGCCCGGAGAAGCAGCAGCGCATCACGCTCGAGCTCTCGCTCAGGATGGAGGGCGTCTTCGAGGGGCGCGGCTACTCGGAGCTGTGGGAGGTCCTCGCCGGCAACAAGCAGCTCGAGGGCCCCTGCCAGGTGCCCGGCGCCTACGACGTCCGCCCCTGGCAGAACGGCGTCTACTGCTCCGACCCGGCGGGCGGCAGCATCGCCTACCCCGGCATCACCAGCATCGAGAACTACGCCATCTACCGCGGCACCTTCGGCGTCAACGTCGAGATGACCCGCTACTTCCGCGCCCGCCTCGGCGTCTCGCTCGCGCACGAGGGTGACCACTTCATCACCTTCGGCGACGCCGGCCGCTCGATGAACAACACCGGGATCATCGACCCCAAGGACGAGCGGCAGGTGAACCCGATGTACCGCCCGATGGTCGACAGCCCGGGCCGCCGGATCCGCGTCTCCGAGACCACCCTCTTCGACTTCTTCATCTCCATGCAGGGGCAGTTCTGACCTCTCGGTCATGAGCGGCCGCGCGACCACCGTCTGCCTCGTCTGCCTCGTCCTCCTCGCCGGGCTGCCCGCCTGCGACGCGCTCCTCGGTCGCGGGGACGCCAGCCGGGGCGACGATCTGCTGCGGGACGGCCCTCGCGGCGAGGGCTCCACCGACGCCGCCCGGGACGGCACCCCGGCGGAGCAGCCCCTCGCCGACGGCCCCCGGCCCGAGCAGGCGCTGCTCGATCTGCCCCGGCCGGACCAGGCGAAGCCCGACGCAGGCGTCGTCGGCAACCCCTCGCTCTTCACCCAGCCGGTCCTCGAGCTCGACTTCTCGCAGGGCGCGAACGGGAGCTGGCGCGCCGGCGGCGGCGCCTGGCAGAGCTTCAACTCGTGGAACCAGGCCGGCAGCGGGGGCGGCTGGACGAACTCCGGCGTCTACGTGCAGACCACCGCCGCGGTCCGCACCGAGCTGGTGGCGAACGCGCTCGGCGCCGGCAAGGTGCTGCGCGACTGGATCGAGGCGGGCGATGAGTGGCACGCGGGCGCCGCCTATCCGCGGACCGAGCTCACCAGCAGCCACGCCTCCGACGTGCCGTTCAAGAGCGAGTGGCGCCTGGAGCTGCCCTTCTACGCCTCCGGCGACGTGTCGGGCACCAGCGACAGCATCCTCGGGTTCCAGCTGCACCACAACGGCAACACCGGATCGCCGCCCTTCGGGCTCTTCCTCACCAATGGCACGCTGCGCTTCTTGCTCGAGGAGGAGTCCAGCGGCAAGACCTGGGACACGACGCCGATCCTGCCCCTGCAGGCCAGCACGCGCTACGAGGTCGTCGTCGAGCTGAAGTTCGGCTACGCCTCCGACGGGGCGTACGTGAAGCTCTGGGTGAACGGCAAGCAGTACGTCAACCTCAGCGGCCGCAACGTCGGCTACCCCGACGTGGAGAGCAACGCCGGCTACTGGAAGCTCTGCTCCCTCTACGACTGGGCCAGCCAGGTCAACGGCTCGCGGAGCATCTACTGCGGCCCGATCGTCAGGCTGCTCCGGAAGCCCTGACGGGGCCTCGCCCGCCCTGCTCGGCCCCACGGGTCGGGCGGGGGAGGCGACGCCGCGCACGTCGAGCGAGATTTAGCGGCGCGCCGAACCTGTAGTAGAATGTCGCGAGTGCCTGTCGGGTCCAGAGAGCTCGGCGAGCTGGGCGCTTATGTCCTGCTCGAGCAGATCGCCGTGGGCGGCATGGCCGAGATCTACCTGGCCAAGACCCGCGGCGTGGCGGGCTTCGAGAAGTACCTCTGCCTGAAGGTCATCCACCCGAACTACGCCGACGACGAGCACTTCATCGAGATGCTGATCGATGAGGCCAAGATCGCCGTCGGCCTCAACCACGTCAACATCGTCCAGATCTTCGACCTCGGCCGCGACGGCAAGACCTACTTCATCGCCATGGAGTACATCGACGGCGCCGACCTCTTCAAGGTGATGCGCCGCCTGAGCGAGAAGGACGTCGACGTGCCGATCGACGTGGCCGCCTACATCGCCCAGGAGATCTGCACCGGGCTCGACTACGCGCACCGCAAGCGCGACGAGAGCGGCCGCCCGCTCGGCATCATCCACCGCGACATCAGCCCGCAGAACATCCTCCTCTCGCACTCCGGCGAGGTGAAGATCGTCGACTTCGGCATCGCCAAGGCCGCGAGCCGCAGCCGCAAGACGCAGGCGGGCGTGATCAAGGGGAAGTACTATTACATGTCGCCCGAGCAGGCCTGGGGCGACCCCGTCGACCAGCGCACCGACATCTTCTCGGCCGGGATCATCCTCTACGAGGTGCTGACCGGTCAGATGCTCTACCTCGAGGAGGACATGCACCGCCTCCTCGACATGGTGCGGAAGGCCGACATCGCGCGCCCCTCCTCGCGCCGCGCGGACATCCCGCCGCAGCTCGAGAACGTGGTGATGAAGGCGCTCGCCAAGCGCCCCGCCGACCGCTGGCAGACGGCGCACGAGTTCCAGGCCGCGCTCACCAACTTCCTCTTCTCCCACGCGCCGGACTACACGCCGAACCGCGTCTCGCGCCTGCTCGAGACCGCGCTCTCCGAGGAGAAGCAGCCCGCGCCGCGCCCGCGCCCGGAGACGCGCCAGGTGGAGATGGAGAAGCTCATGTCCCGGGTCGACTTCCGACCCGAGACCGAGCACAGCGTCATCTTCCGCGTCTCCGACCTGATGCCGCAAGGCACCGAGCACGAGCCTCCCGAGGAGCTTCAGGAGGAGGACGAGGATCGCGGCGAGCGCACGATGATCTCGGGGCCGCCCTCGATGATGGCGCTCGGCCTCGACCTCTCGCCCGCGCCTGCGCTGGCCAGTCCGATCGATCCCACCGAGGAGAGCGACCCGCTGCAGAGCTGGGTGCCCGAGGACGACGGCCCGACGCTGATCAACCGCAGCGTGCCCCCGCTCAGGCCGCAGGACCTCGAGCTGCGGCCGCCCCGCCCGCGCCGCAAGTCGCGAGCCGTGGAGATCGTGGTCCCGCGCGCTGCGGTCTCGGTGCCAGCGCCGGAGCAGCTCGACGGGCCGCACCTCTCCGACCTGACGCCGACCCCGGTGATGGAGTTCCCCCCCGAGCACCTGCCGGAGCATGACTTCCCGCCGGAGGTGCTGCCACCACCCAAGGCGGCACCGGCCAAGGCCGCGCCGATCAAGCCTGCGCCGATCAAGCCGCCGACCGGGGCGGTCAAGCCGCTCACGCCGCGCTCCCCGACGCTGACGCGGCCGCCTCCCGCAGCGCCGCGCCCCGCACCGCCTGCCGCGAAGCCGGTCCCGACGCCGCCTCCGCCGCCGCTGGCGGCCAACCTGGTCGAGCGTCCCTTCACCGGACCGGTGCCGCTGGTCGGCCAGCGGGTCACGCTGCCGCCGCCGATGGAGAACTTCCCGGCGCTCCCGCCGCAGCCGCCGCAGCCAGCGCCGCAGGCGCAGCCTCCCGTGCCGCCGCAGCCACCCGCTCCGCCGCAGCCCTACGGCCATCAGCAGTCCTACGGCCAGCAGCAGCCCTACGGCCAGCAGCAACCCTATGGTCAGCAGCAACCCTATGGTCAGCAGCAGCAGCCCTACGGTCAGCAGCAACCCTATGGTCAGCAGCAACCCTATGGTCAGCAGCAACCCTATGGCCAGCAGCAGCCCTATGGCCAGCAGCAGCCTTATGGCCAGCAGCAGCCTTATGGCCAGCAGCAACCCTATGGCCAGCAGCAACCCTATGGTCAGCAACCCTATGGTCAGCAGCAGCAGCCCTACGGTCAGCAGGGCTACCCGCCCGCGCCACCGGCCGCGAGCCCGAGCGGTCCCTCCTGGCCCTATGGTTCGGCCGCCCCCGCTGGCTTCCAGCTGACGCCGCAGCCGCACCTCACCCCACCACAGCCGCTGCCAGCGCAGCTGACCCCGCAGCCGCAGCCCACCAGCTGGCCTCCTGCCTGGCCACAGGTGGCCGCGCCGGGGTCCGGCGGGCCGTCCAGCTTCCAGTCCTTCGACGCGATGGGCGAGGACCCGGTGGTGGCGGCGGTCGCGCGCCAGCGGCGGCGCCGGCGCAAGAGCGTGGTCCTCGCTCTCTTCCTCAGCGCGGTGCTCGGTGGCGCGGGCGTGGTGATCTTCTTCCTGCTGCCTCCGCCCGAGGAGGGGGGCAAGGTCACGGTCATCTCCGTCCCCGACGGGGCCTCGGTGATCTTCGACGACAAGCCGGTGCCACAGCCCGCCAAGGTGACCATCTCCGTCCCTGACATCAAGGCGCCGCACACCCTCGAGGTGCAGCTGAAGAACTACAAGCCCTACAAGCGGGCCGTGACCTTCAGCGAGGGCGAGACGAGCATGAAGATCCTCGCCGTGCTGACACCCATCTTCGGCAAGCTGGTGGTGCGCTCCACTCCCGAGGAGGCGGACGTCTACGTCGACAACACCCATCGCGGCAAGACGCCCCTCACCATCGACAACCTGACGCCGACGGGCGAGATCAACATCGAGCTGCGCAAGCGTGGCTACAAGCCGGTCACCGAGACCCTGCACTGGGAGGACCGCAACTACCTGGTCTGGGAGGCGACGCTGCGCCGCTCGCAGCCCTGACGGCAGCGGAGGACCGCGCGATGAGCGAGCCACGAACCGGGCCCCTGCAGACCGACCCGGCCGCCGCCGAGGCGCCCGCCCCGGACGCGAGCACCGTGGAGCCCTCGGCCGAGCTCCCCCCTCTCGACACCGACGAGCCCGGGCTCCTCGGGCGGCGCTGCCTCTTTGACGGCAAGCTGCAGCTCGAGGGCACGCTCCGCGTGGAGGGGACGCTGCGCGGCGAGGTGCGGGGCCCTGGCACGCTGGTCATCGCCCGCGGCGCGCGGCTGGAGGCGGACGTGGACGTGGGCACGCTGATCGTGGAGGGCACGGCGGAGGGAAACCTCCACGGCCGCCACGCGGTGGAGCTCCGCCGGCTGGCGAAGGTGCGGGGCAGCGTCACCACGCCCTCGCTCTTCATCGACCAGGGGGTGGTGGTCGAGGGCACCTGTCAGGTCACCGACCCGGACCTGAAGGATCCAGCCGGATCCTGAGCCGGCCGAGCGGCGCGCGACCTCCCGGCCTGTGGCGTCGCGCCGGTCGCGTTGCCCCGGAAACTGCCAGTCGCCCGTCATGGGAACTGCTGGGCCAGGCCGACCCGGGCCTCCGCCGCTTGCCCGCAAACTCCTCTGGTCCTGAACGGTTACAGTGTGGTTGTGATAGGTTGACAGCGTGCTGCCCCTGTGTTACCCCGCCTAGTCGATGAGTACACACCTGGTGCTGCTAGCGGCGGGTGGGCACGCTGCCCCCCCGCTGGTGGACATTGACCTCACGGTCCTGATCCAGCTCGCCCTCTTCCTGCTGCTGGGCCTGGCGCTGACACGCCTGGTCTTCCGGCCCTACCTCGGCCTGCGCGCCGAGCGGGCCCGGAACATCGAGGGCGTGCGCGAGGAGGCGGTGAAGCTCGGCGCCGACAGCGAGACGAAGCTCGTTGCCTACGAGGAGCAGATCACCAGGACCCGCAAGGAGGCCGCGGCGGGCCGGCTGCAGGTGCGGCAGCAGGGCGAGCAGCGCGCCGCCACCATGCTCGCCGAGGCGCAGCAGCGCGCCACCGCGAAGCTGGAGGCCGCGCGGCAGAAGCTGGAGAAGAGCACGCAGGCCGCCGAGCTCTCGCTCCGCACGCGCGCCGACGCCATCGCGCGCGTGGCCGCCTCGAAGCTGCTCGGCAGGGAGGTGTGATCGTGACGCGCTCGCTCACCCTGCTCGTGCTCCTCGCGGCGCTGGCGGCGCCGACCCTCGCGTGGTCCGAGGAGGCCAGGCACCCACCGGCGGAGGCGGGCGAGGCGGCGGGGCACGCGGCCGCCGGCCACGAGGGCCACGAGGGCCACGCCCCCGTCCTCGACAACTGGTTCAGCCTCAGCTTCGGTCCCGGCAAGCAGCACCAGTACGGGCCGCTGGCCTTCTCTATCCTGAACTTCGTGGCGCTGGTCTGGCTGCTGGTCCGCTTCGGCCGCAAGCCGCTCGGGGACTTCCTCCACCAGCGCCACGTCTCGGTCCGCAAGGACCTCGACGAGGCCGCGCAGCTCCACCGCGAGGCGCGCGCGCGCCTCGCGGAGATCGAGGGCAAGCTGGCCGCGCTGGACCGCGAGATCTCCGAGATCAAGCAGGCGGTCGCTGCCGACGCGGAGCTCGAGCGCGAGCGCATCATCAAGAACGCGGAGGCCGAGGCCGAGCGGATCGTCAAGCAGGCCGACGACATCCTCGCGCGCGAGGTCCGCAACGCCCAGCGCCGCCTCGAGGTCGAGGCGGTGGACGCAGCGCTCACCGCGGCCGAGAAGCTGATCAAGCAGCAGCTCACCGAAGAGGATCGGCAGCGGCTGGACGAGGAGTACTTCGCCCAGATCGCCTCCTGAGGAGAACGCACGTGCTAAGCGGCAGCATCGCGCGCCGTTACGCGAAGGCCCTGCTGGGCATCGGCATCGAGAAGCAGAGCTACGAGGCGCTGGGGCGCGAGCTCGACCAGTTCACCGCCCTGCTGCACAACCGCGAGCTGACGGCGGCGCTGGAGAACCCATCCCACGCGCTCTCGAAGCGCAAGGCGGTGCTGGCGTCGGTGATCGACCGGATCGCCCCCTCCCCGACGACGCGCAGCTTCCTCCTGCTGCTGCTCGACCGCGGCCGCCTCGAGCACCTGCCGGGGATCGCCCGCGAGTACCGGGTGATGGCGGACGAGCACGCGGGCCGCATCCGCGCCGACGTGGTGAGCGCGCACACGCTGAGCCCGCAGGCGGTGGCGCGACTGAAGCGCGCCCTCGAGCAGCGCACCGGCAAGCAGGTGCTCCTCGAGCAGCGCACCGATCCCGAGCTGATCGCCGGCATGGTGACCCGCATCGGCGGGGTGGTCTACGACGGCAGCGTGCGCACGCGGCTGGAGCAGCTGCGGGGCGCGCTCCTCGCGGAGCGCGGGTAGGTGACGGCGATCGAGGCGGCGATCGAGGCGGCGCGGGAGAGGCCAAGGCCCCGCCCCGAGCCGCCCGCAGCGGGCGCTGCCGCGGTGGTCCGCACTGAGCTCGACTGCGAGGACGCGAGGGGTGTCCCGAAGGGACGGGAGGAGCCGCCCGCGAGCGGGGGTCCCCACGCGCCACCGACGTTGCACGTGAGCAG
>JAKLHH010000338.1 GCA_022710245.1 Myxococcota bacterium | reverse complement strand
GCGGACTTCTTCTCACGCTTCGCGGTGGGCATGTCGGCAAGGTTGACACACGACCTCATGATTCCACCAGGCTGAGGTAAGATTCTCGCCAACACCTCCGCCCCCGGCGGCATGTCAGGGTGAGATGCACCAAGAGGCCTCCATCCCCCTGCAGGATCTCCTCGCCCACGCGCCCTGGGCGCGACGCCTGGCGCAGCACCTGGTCTCGGACCAGGCCGCGGCCGACGACCTGGTGCAGGAGACGTGGCTGGCAGCGCTGCGCCATCCCCCCTCGGCGGATCGTCCGGCGAGGCCGTGGCTGCGCCAGGTGCTGGCCAACGTCGCCCGCATGCGCCACCGCGGCGAGGGCCGTCGCAGCCGGCGCGAGCAGGCCGCCCTGAGCGAGCCCGAGGCTCACCCGCAGCCCACCTCGCCCGAGGAGCTGCTGGGGCGGCTCGAGGCGCACCGCCTGGTCGCCACCGCGCTCGCCGAGCTGGCCGAGCCCTTCCGGCAGACGCTGCTGCTGCGGTACTACGAGGGACACTCCGCGGCAGAGATCGCTCGGCTGACCGGGGCCCCCGCCGGGACCGTGCGCTGGCGTCTGCAGGAGGGGCTGGCGCGGCTGCGCGCGAGCCTCGACGAGCAGACCTCCGGGGGACGAGACCGCTGGTGCGCCCTGCTCCTGCCGCTCGCTCAGGCGGCCGGAGCCCCAGCCGCCGGAGGTGTCGCCATGGTGAAGAGCTCTGCCGTCAAACCTCTCCTCGTCGCGAGCGCCGCGCTCGTGATCGTCGTCGCCGCCGTGATCGCCACGCAGCGCTGGCATCGCGGCGGCCCCGGCGCGACGCCGCAGGCGTCGGTCGCGCTCTCCGGGGGGACGGCTCCGTCCGCCGCGCGGGTGACACCGCCGGGCGCGCTGCCTGCCGCGAGCGCCGCGCCACGCGTCGCCAGCGAGCCGCCCACCGTGGAGGCCTGCGCCGACGCGAGCGGCGCCATCGAGGGCGTGGTGGTGAGCTGGGGGTCGGGGCGCGCGGTGCCGGGCGCCGAGCTCTCGCTCCTCTGCGGCGGCGCGGTCTCCACCGTCAGCGCGGACGCCGCGGGGCGCTTTCGTCTGGCGCCCGAGCAGCCCGGCCGCTGCAGCCTCGCCTCGGTGTCGGCCGCGGGCTTCCTCCCCTTCGCGCCCGCGCTCGACCTCAGCCTCGTCGAGCTCCGCTTCCGGGCCCGGCAGGCGGTGCGCGGGCTGCGCCTCTACCTCACGCCGGCGCTGACCTATCACGGCGCCGTCGTCGACCCGCAGGGCCGGCCGGTCGCGGGCGCCGCGGTGAGCCTCCCCGCCGCGCGCGCCGGCGAGCAGACGCTCGTCGGGATCCGCGGCGCCTACACCACCGACGCCGAGGGCAAGTTCACCTTCCACGCGCCGGACGGCGCGACGCTGGTCGCGCGCCACCCGGGCTTCGGCGCGGGCCGCGCTCGCCTCGACCGCTCCGCGCAGATCATGCACGCGCTGACCATCCGCCTCCGCGCCGCGGGCACGCCGGAGCCGCGGATCGCCGGCCGCGTCGTCGACGGGGCAGGGGCCGCGGTCCCCGATGCGTCCGTGCTCGCGGTCCCCGACGCGGCGGTCGTCGCCGGCGTGGAGGGACCGGCCGCCGAGGCCGGCGCCGGGTCCGCTCACGCCACGACCGACAGCGAGGGGCGCTTCGTCCTCGAGGGGCTCCCCGCGGGAGCGTGCTCGCTCACGGCGCGGAGCGCGGCGGGCCGCGTCGCCACCGTCCGCGCCGCGGCCGGGGAGGAGAAGGCGCTGCTGCGCCTCGCCGCGGGGCTGACGCTCCGGGGGCGCGTCGTCGGCGGCGCTGGACGGCGCGCGCCGATCGGCGCCTTCACCCTCGTCGCGGCCGCCGCCGGCGCAGAGGCGACGACGCTGCGCCAGGCGCTGGTCGCCGACCCCGAGGGGAGGTTCGAGCTCGGCGGGCTCGTGCCCGGCTCGTACACCGTGTCGGCGTCGGCCGCGGGCTTCGCCCCTGCCGAGGTCACCGTCGCGCTGCCCGCGCGCGAGGAGGTCGAGCTCGCGCTCCCGCTCGGCGGCAGCCTGAGCGGCGTGGTCTCCTCGGTGAGCGGCGCGCCCCTCGCCGACGCGCGCGTGACCCTCGAGCGTCTGCGGCCCCTCGGCTCGCTGGTCGCGCCGAGCGTGGCGAGCACCACCACCGACGAGGCGGGCCGCTTCGAGCTCCGCGGGCTCCCGGCCGGGACGCGCGCGGTGCTGGTCGCGGCCTACCGCCACGCGCCGAGGCTCCTCGGCGGGCTCGCCATCGAGGAGGGCCGCGCCCTCGGCCCGCTCCGCGTGACGCTGACGCCCTCGGCCGAGGGCGAGCAGCCGAAGCTCGAGCTGGTCGGCGTCGGGCTGCAGCTCCGCGCGACCGCGGAGGGGCTGCAGGTGCTGAGGGCCATCCCCGGCGGGTCCGCGGCCGAGGCGGGCATCGCCGCGGGCGACCTGATCCGCGCCATCGAGGAGAGCAGCACGCGCGGCCTCCCGCTCGAGGACGCCGTCGGGCGCCTGCGCGGCGAAGCGGGGACCTCGGTGCGGGTGCGGGTGCTCACGCCGGGCGGGAGCGAGCGGAGCCTGACTTTGCCCAGACGCGCGCTGAAGCTCTGACGATCAGCCGCGCACGAGCGCGGTGAAGCTGTGCGCGAGGAGCCGCGGCAGCGCGCGCGGCCGCAGGCGGAGCTGGTCGCCGTGACGCGCGAGCACGCCGCCGGCGATCATGCGCTCGACGAAGGCGCGGTGGCTGGCGAGCCGCGCCGCGAGCACATCGGGCGTCGGGAGCGGCGAGGCGCCAGCCCCGGCCTCGGCCAGGCCCCGGTCGTGGGCGAGGAGCAGATCGACGACGCGCGCGCCCTCGGGCACCTTGACCGCCGCCGTCCCCGCGTCGCCGAGCGTGGCCGCGTCCGTGCGGCGGTTCGAGGTCTCCAGCGTCCTGCCGTCGGCGAGCGGGGTCACCGCGCGGAGCGCCGCCACCTTGGGCTGCACCAGGACCCCGAGCTCCAGCCAGCCCGCGCGCTCGCCGTGCGTGAAGACGCGGGTCCAGGTGCGGCGGACCGAGCCCCCGAGGCGATAGCTCGAGCAGAGGTCCAGCGCGTGGCGGTAGCCGAGGGAGTCGAGCTCGGCGCCCCAGCGCTCTGCCAGCGCGCGGAGCCCCGGGTCGGGCGGGTCGAAGGCGTGCGGCTCGGGCGTCGGGTCAGCCGGCATGCTCCAGGCGAACAGCGTCACCACGCTGCTCAGCACCATGGTGACGACGAGGAAGGCGAGCAGGCCGAGCGCGGCGCGCGGCGAGACGAGCAGCGCGGTGTTGGCGAGCCCGGCGAGGACGAGACCCACCGTGCAGAGGCGGACCCAGAGCCTGGGGCCGTGGACCAGCATCCCCACCAGCACCGCGATGAAGAGCCCGATCGCGGCGAGGCCGCTGAGCCCGAGGAGCAGCGGCCGCACAAGGTCCAGCACCATCGCGCACCTCCTGCCGGGGTCCGCACCAGTATAGAGGACAATGGTTGGTCGCGGCAGCTGCCCACCGCCCGACGTGTGGGGCGCCGCTCCAAATCACCACCGCCCGACGTGTGGGGCGCCGCTCCAAATCAGGTTCAGCTGCCGCCCCGGTCGCAGTACGATGCCCCATGCGCGCGACCGTCATGGTGGCCCTGCTGCTCTGCGTGACGGGGTGTCACCAGCTGCTGCCGTTCGAGGCGGGCAAGGCCCGAGACGGCGGCGCCCGGCTCGACGCGCCCCCGGCTCAGTGTAGCGTCCAGACCTGCTCGAGCGGCTGCTGCGGCAGCGCCGGCTGCGTGCTGCCCGCCGAGCAGAGCGATCGGGTCTGCGGCTCGGGCGGCGCGGCCTGCGCGGGCTGCACGCCTCCCGCGGCGTGCACGAGCGGGACCTGCAGACTGACGGTCGGCAGCTGCGGGGCGGAGACGTGCTCCGGCTGCTGCGCGAGCGAGACGGAGTGCATCTCGAGCCCCACCCGTGACCTGTGCGGGGTCGGTGGCGGGGCCTGCGCGGCGTGCGCCGCGGGCTGGAGCTGCGTGGGCGGCCAGTGCAGGCAGATCCCCTGCGACGCCACGAGCTGCCCGGACGGCTGCTGCCAGGCAGGTGCCTGCCGTACGCCTCCTGTCGACTCGGCGTGCGGCCGGAACGGGGTCACCTGCAGCGACTGCGGCCCGGGGCAGGTCTGCAGCGCGAGCGGCACCTGCGTGGGCGCGACCGCGTGCGAGTCGACCTGCCCGGGCTGCTGCGCGGCCGGCACCTGCAAGCCCGGCGACCTCGACAGCGCCTGCGGCGCCTCGGGCGTGAGCTGCGCAGACTGCACGCTGAGCGGCGCCAGCTGCCAGCAGGCCTCCTGCGTGACCACCGCCTGCTCGGCGAGCACCTGTCCCGGCGGCTGCTGCGAGGGCGCCAGCTGCAACCAACCGAGCATGGACCACTGCGGGATGGGCGGCAGCCCCTGCATGGGCTGCATGGCCGACCAGGTCTGCACGGACGGCAAGTGCGTGTCGCTCTAGTTCGTCCGCGCCCCAATCGCCCCCCCGAGAAAAACGCCCTTTCGCGACCCGCCCCTCCTACGCTACACAGGGGACGGTGTCCCGGACTCCCAAAGCCCCCCACCTCCGCCTCGCGGCGCTGCTCTGTCTCTCCGCGGTGGCGCTCGGCGCGCGCCCGGCGCACGCCTACGACTTCGAGATCACCTCGCGCACCGAGGCCTACGGCTACCAGCTCCGCCGCTACGCGCGCGAGACCCTCGAGCTGATCAACCGGCGGCGCATCACGCAGCTCCTCGGGCTCCGCGTCTTCAACCTCCTCGACCCCGGGCAGGCGCCCTTCTCGCCGCGCGGCGACCGGCCGCCCGCGCTGCTCACCTTCCACGCCCTGATGCGCTTCGAGACCGACTTCGGCTCCTACGCCGACGGGGCGGCCAACGTCCCCGAGATCGAGCGCAGCCAGATCGACCTCCTCCTCGCCGCGCTCGAGGGCCGGAACCTCTTCGGCTTCCTCGACTTCACGCTCGGCCGCCAGCTCGACTTCGAGCTCCTCGACTTCTTCGCCTACGACGGCCTGCGCGTCCGCATCAACACGCCCTGGCACCTCTACGTCGAGTCGTACTTCGGCGTCCAGGTCGCGGGCGCGCACCCGCTCTCCTCGGCGGTCTTCGAGACCGACGGCGCCACCGACGACCCCGCGCGCGGCGCCTGGTCCCCGAGCTTCGGCGTCGCGGTCGGCGCCGAGCTCCCCTGGCTGCACGCTCGCGTGGCCTACCGAGGGGTCGCCGCGAAGGCCGCGCCCCTCACGGAGCCCGGCGCGAGCCCCGCCAGCGTCTGGGGGGTGGGCCAGGAGGCGCTCTTCGTCGGCGCGATGCTGGAGGTCCCGCGCGTGCGGCTGCGGCCGCAGCTCGGGCTCCGCTACAGCTTCCTCACCGGCGAGCTCGACGACCTGCAGCTCGGCCTGGGCGCGCCGATCGGCAAGCGCGTCGAGGTGCAGGTCGAGTACCTGCGCTCGCGGCCGCACTTCGACGGCGACTCCATCTTCAACATCTTCAGCCTCGAGCCCTTCAGCGATCTGGTGGGCCGCGCCACCGTGCAGGTGCTCGAGCCCCTCGCGCTCTCGCTGCGCGTGGGCTACCGCTGGGCGTGGACCGATCCCGTCGAGGGCGAGACCGCCGAGCCGGGCTCGCTCACCCTCGGGCTCGTCGGCACCTGGAAGACCGAGCGCCTGCGCGCCAGCCTCGAGGGCTACTACTTCGGCGGGCGCCTGGGCTCCACCGGCGGCGCGGATCTCGACGGGACCTGGACGCTGCTCCGCTGGCTGAGCCTCTCCGGCCGGCTCTCGCTGGTGCGCTTCCACGACGCGGTCCACGAGGGCGCGCCGGTCACCAGCTTCGGCTTCCAGGCAGGGACCACGTTGCACCCGCTGCGGGGCGTGCGCATCCACGTCCTCCTCGAGGACAACGTGAGCCGGCTCTACGCCAGCGCGCTCCGGCTCCTCGGGGTGCTCGACCTGGAGCTCGCGCCATGAGCCGCCGCGCCATGAGCCGCCGCCTCGCGCCCGTCCTCGCCGCGCTCGTCGTGCTCCTCGCCGCGGGGCTGGTCGCCGCCGACGCGCCGCTCGGGCCCTCGCCGGTGGTCTACCCGAAGCCCGAGGCGGGCGTGCTCCGCTTCTCGCACCCGAAGCACGCGTCGCTCGACTGCGCGCGGTGCCACGCGAGCGTGAAGACGAGCGTCAGCGTCCTCGAGCGCAACCTGCCGGCCGAGGCGGTCTGCAAGCCCTGCCATGAGAGCACGCGCGGCGGCTCGCTGCGGGGCGAGTGTCAGCAGTGCCACCCCGGCTTCAGCGGGAGCGGGGTGCCGAGGGGGTACCGCTACCCGACGGCGAAGCTCCGCTTCGGCCACCGGCTGCACCTCGAGAAGGGCGCCGTCTGCGCCGACTGCCACGTCTTCTCCTCGGGCGCCTCGGGCGCCTCGGGCGCCAAGGCGCGGCGTGCGCTCCCGACCATGGCGAGCTGCGTGGGCTGCCACAAGCGGCGCGGCGCCTCCAGCCGCTGCGTGGTCTGCCACCTCGCGACCAAGGACGGCCGCCTGCAGACGCGCCTGACGAGCGGCCTGCTGCAGCCCTCGGGCAGCCTCAAGACCGACCGGCACGGGCCGCTCTTCGCCCGGCAGCACGGCGGGGTCGCCCGCGGCAACCGGACCTACTGCGAGTCCTGCCACCAGCCGGCGGCGTGCCTCCGCTGCCATCAGGGGACGCTCCGGCCGATCAGCCTCCACCCGAACGACTACGTGACGCTCCACGCCGCCGACGCGCGGCGGCAGGAGACGCGGTGCCGCTCGTGCCACAACCAGCAGGTCTTCTGCGTGGGCTGCCACCAGCGCACCGGCGTCGGGCAGGAGTCGCCGCGCGGCGGGTTCAAGCCCACCACGACCCGGGCGTTCCACCCGCCGGGCTTCGTCGCCGCGACCCGCGGGCCTGGCCACCACGCCTTCTCGGCGAAGCGCAGCGCGAACACCTGCGCGAGCTGCCACCGCGAGTCGACCTGCATCCGCTGCCACGGGAGCGCCGGGCGGGGCAGGGGCGGCGTCTCGCCCCACCCGCCGGGCTTCGCCACCTCGATCAAGTGCCGCGCGCTCTCGGGACGCAACCAGCGCGTCTGCCTCAAGTGCCACCAGCTCGGCGACCGGCACCTGAGCTGCCAGTAGGAGCCGAGTCTGCTCCCGTCCTGCGGACAGTCCGTGGCGGTCCGTGACGGGCGAATTGACGCTCCGGGCTCGTGGTGCTAGATCACTTGGTCCGGACGGAGTGAGAGATGGCGCATTTTTGCTGGAAGTGCCGCAATCAGCTCGAGTTCATCGTCAAGGTAGGCATCAAGGTCGGCCGGGCTGATACGTGCGCCCACTGCGGCGCAGACCTCCACGCCTGCAAGAACTGCCGCTTCTATGATCCCTCGCGGCACAACCACTGCCGTATCCCCGAGGCGGACTTCATCCGCGATCGCGAGGCCGCGAACTTCTGCGCGCACTTCGAGATCCTGGATCGCGCCGCGGCGCCCGAGGTGGATGACTCGGTGCAGAAGGCGCGCGCGAAGCTCGATTCGATC
>JAKLHH010000337.1 GCA_022710245.1 Myxococcota bacterium | reverse complement strand
GCCCGCCGACGGTCCGCTCGCGGTCGCAGCGCCTGCCGCTCTGACAGTCGAGGTCGGTCTTGCAGGGGGCGCCGACGCCGCCGCTCCCCGCCCCGGGGAACGCCAGGCAGAGCCCGCTCGCCGCCTCGCACGAGCCAGTCTGCGCGCAGGTGCCGCCGCTCGCGCTGCTCTCGTCCGCGGCACAGAAGACCCCGGCCTGGCCGGCGCACTGCCCGACGGCGCCAGGGCTGCAGCTCTGGTCGAGGTAGACCGGGCAGTCCTTGCCCGAGAGGCAGCCCGGATACACGCAGACCGCCTGATCGAGGCCGGGGCTGTAGCTGACGCTCCTCCAGTGGCAGGCGAGGTGCGGGCCGCAGGCGTTGCTGCCGTACTTCGGCGAGCAGCGCCGGACGCAGGCGTGCGGCGCGCCCGGCAGCAGCAAGGTCGGCGCGCAGAGGTACTTGGTCAGGTCGGGGCAGCTGTCCTCGTTGACGAGAGGCGTCGCGGGATCGTCGGCGGTGCAGGGCTTCGAGCAGATGGTGGCGCCGGTCTGGGTCTTGAAGGGGGTCAGGCCCGGGCAGCAGTTGCCGCCCGCCATCACCGTCCCGCCGCCCATGCCGACGCAGCCGCCGTCGGGCGGCGGCGCGCGGTCCGGCAGCGCCCGGTCGTCGGAGACCCAGCCGCGGTCCTCCGGCCACCACCAGCCGTCCCGCGCATCGAGCCCGGGCAGCGCACGGTCCACCGCGCCGTCGCGGCGCGCCGGCCCGGTCGGGTTGCCGAGGCTGGTGCGGCTCCCGCATCCGGCGCCGACGGCGAGGGTCACGCCGGCAGCGAGGGTCACGCCGAGCAGGGAGCACGAGAGCGAGCGACTCATGGTAGCCCTCCGTGGCCGGTGAGCCTGACCTCAGTGTACGATGATCGCGCGGAGGAGAGTCATGCGGTCAGCCTTTGCCTTTGTCATCCTGCTCTTCGGCCCCTGCCTCGCCGCCTGCAGCAGCCGCGCCGTGCCCACGAGCGACAGGGGTGAGCAGCGCCTGCGCTACCTGCTCCTCTCCGAGTGATCCCGATCCCGCTCGCGTGCCGCGCGTCACAGCCTCGCGCCGCGCCGGTGGTATCCTCTCGCGCATGAGTCCCCCCTGCCCGGTGCGCGCAGCGTGAGGTCGCGCCTCCTGCTCCTCCTCGCTCCCGCCGTCGCCGCGACGGGCTCCCGGGGCTGCTCCTGCGGCCCCACCCCAACCGAGGTCGGGCGCGCGATCGTCGTCGCCTCGCCGCTCGTGCTCGTCGTCGCCGCCGGGCTGCTCGCGCTGCTCGCCGCGCTCTGGCGCCGGCGCCGTCCGACGGCGCAGGCCCCGACGAGCGCCGTCTGGCTCCTCGGAGCGCCCCTGGTCCTCGGCGCCGCGCTCTGCCTGCTGGCCCACCGCTGGTCTCCCTGGGGCATCGGGTGGACCGCGGCGGCCCTCTCGCTCTACGGCTCGAGCCAGGTGGCGCTGGCTCTCCTCGTCTGGCGGCTCTGGCTCATCCGCCGCCCGGAGAGCGCCGCCACCGGCGCGCTCCTCGTCGCGACCGGCCTCTTCGTCCTGCCCGCGGCGGCGCTCGCCCTCGGGGCCCGGAGCCGCGCGCTGGCGGAGCTCGTCATCGCCGGGTGCCTCTGGGGCGGCGTGCTCGCCATCCCCCTCCTGGTCGGCCTCCTCGTCGAGGCCTGGCTCCGCACGCAGGGTCCGCCGGGAGCCGCAGCGCCCGCGCCCTCACGCGGGGCAGCGCTCCTCCTCGGCGTTGGGTTCCTCGGCGCCGGGCTGGTGACGAAGCTCTCCCCCTTCGGATCCTTCCTCGGTCGCAGGTCGCTCGTCGCCTGGGCTGTCTCCGGCCTGGTGGCGGTGGTCAGCCTCGCCGCGCTGACGGCGCTCGCCCGGGCGCGGGAGCTCGCGCCCGTCGAGCCCGACCTCGACGTCCTGCCGCGGCCCTCGCGCGCCAGCCTCCGCCTGCTCGGCTGGACCGCGGCGATCGGCGTCGCGCTCGCCGGCGTGGTCAGCCTGGGCACCTGGCTCTCCGGTGACGGCGCCCTCCGCCTCCAGGGCGGCGTCACCGGGCTCCTCGCCCGGCTCCCCGGCGCGGCGCTGGCCGCGGTCCTCGACGCGAGCTGGGCCGAGCTCGCCTTCGCCGGGTGGGGCTTCTCCGTGGCGGTCCGCGCGCTCGGGCCGCACCCGGCGACCCTCGGCCTGGCGGCGCTCTTCGGCGCGACGGGCCTGCTGCAGCGCCGGGTGAGCGTCCTCGGGGTCGCGGCCGCCGCCCTGCCCCGCGCGCTCCTCGGCTATACGATGCTCGCCACCCGCGACCTGCTGGCGCCCCTCGGGCTGCACGCCGGCTGGACCTTCTTCCAGGCCGTGCTGGCAAGCCACCTCTCGAGGGTGACCCGCAGCCCCGGCGCGCTCCCCGAGGAGCACGGCGGCAGCGTCGCGGGCCTCATCGTCCTCGCGCTCGCGCTGGCGGCCGCCGTCTGGTTCTACGAGACCCGCCGGCGACGCACACACGCCGGCGCCTGACCGCCCCTCCTCCCTCGACATCTCCTTCGGCCTCGACGAGAATTTGCGGTGGTCTCATCCCGGAGCGGCCGGAGGCCGCGAGGACCCGAAAATTCGCTCACGACAAGCGCAGACCCCAGGCAAGGAGAGTGGATTCGATGCTGCTGCACGAGAGCCTTGATCGCATCTTCCCCGCCGAGGAGCAGATCCCGCCCGAGGTGCGCCTCGACAAGCCCCTGGTGCAGGACACCTACCTGGTGAACGGCGAGCTGCGCCGCTGGACCGGCGCCTTCGAGGACATCTACTCGCCGGTCTACACCTCGGTGGCGGGCGGCCCGCCGAAGGCCAGGCTGGTCGGACGCGCCCCGCAGCTCGGCGAGGCCGAGGCGCTCGAGGTGCTCGAGGCCGCCGTCCGCGCCTGGGACCGCGGCCGCGGCGCCTGGCCCACCCTGCCGGTCGCCGAGCGCATCCGCTGCATGGAGCGCTTCGTCTACAAGATGCGCGAGCGGCGGAGCGAGGTGGTCAAGCTGCTGATGTGGGAGATCGGCAAGTCCCTCCCCGACTCGCAGAAGGAGTTCGACCGCACCGTCGACTACATCAAGGACACCGTCGAGGCGCTGAAGGACCTCGACCGCGCCTCGTCGAGGTTCACCATCGAGGGCGGCATCATCGGCCAGATCCGGCGCGCGCCGCTCGGCGTCACCCTCTGCATGGGCCCCTTCAACTACCCGCTGAACGAGACGTACACCACGCTGATCCCCGCGCTGATCATGGGCAACACGGTGGTCTTCAAGCCGCCGCGCTTCGGCATCCTGCTGCACCAGCCGATCATGGAGGCCTTCCGCGAGTGCTTCCCGCCGGGCGTGGTCAACGCGGTCTACGGCGTGGGCCGCACGGTGATCCCGCCGCTGATGGCCTCGGGCAAGGTGGACTGCCTGGCCTTCATCGGCACCAGCCCGGTCGCCGACTCGATCAAGAAGGGGCACCCGAAGCCGCACCGCCTGCGCAGCGTCCTCGGGCTGGAGGCGAAGAACCCGGCGATCGTCCTCGCCGACGCCGACCTCGACCTCGCGGTGAGCGAGTGCGTCCTCGGCGCGCTCTCCTTCAACGGCCAGCGCTGCACCGCCCTCAAGATCCTCCTCGTCCAGCGCGGCGTCGCGGACGCGTTCCTCGGCAAGCTCTCGGCCGCCGTCAGCGCGCTGCCGGGCGGCATGCCCTGGGAGAAGGACGTCCGCATCACGCCGCTCCCGGAGCCGAACAAGGCCGCCTACCTCTCGTCGCTGATCGAGGACGCGGCGCGCTACGGCGGGCGCGTGGTCAACCCCGGCGGCGGCATGAGCCAGGGCAGCTTCTTCGTGCCCGCGATCGTCTACCCGGTCAGCCCGCAGGCCAAGCTCTACCGCGACGAGCAGTTCGGCCCGGTGATCCCGGTCGTCCCCTTCGACGAGATCGAGGAGGTGATCGAGTACATGCACGAGTCGAACTACGGCCAGCAGGTGAGCGTCTTCGGCCGTGACCCGGCCACCGTGGCGCGCATGATCGACCCGCTCGCCAACCAGGTCTGCCGCATCAACCTCAACAGCCAGTGCCAGCGCGGCCCCGACACCTTCCCCTTCACCGGCCGCAAGGACTCCGCCGAGGGCACGCTCTCGGTCTCCGACGCGCTCCGGGTCTTCACCATCCGCACGCTGGTGGCGGCCAAGGAGGGCGAGCTCAACAAGGAGATCCTCGGCGACATCGTCCGCGAGCGCCGCTCGGCGTTCCTCTCGACGGACTACATCTTCTAGCGAGGCCCTCCATGACCTCACGTGCCCTGATCGCCCTGGGCGCCCTGCTCCTGCTGCTCTCGGCGGCGGCGTGCAAGCCGCGCCCTGCGCCCACCATCACCTTCGGGAGGTGCGACGGCCGCGCCTACGAGGTCCACCTCCGCGGCACACCGAGCGCCTGCGCCGTGCTCGGCGAGGGAGAGTTCGCGCCGAACCTGGCGGTCACGGTGGACGGCACCGACCTCCTGATCGGCGCCCACAACTCGCACGATGGCTGGAAGCTCTCGGCCGAGGGGAAGGTGGTCGCCAGCGACCAGGGCAACGCGCTGCTGCGGCTGCCGATCGCCTCCAGCCTCGCCAGCCTGCAGGTGGCGGCGTGGACGCGCAACGAGCCGCTCGACTTCGGCAAGACCTTCACCCTGTCCATCCCCGGCCGCGCCGACGCCGTGGTCAAGGTGCCCCCCGTCCCCGTCGGCTGGGCGCTCGCCGGGGTGCTCGCCGGGGCGGCGAAGGGCCCGGTGACGCTGCCCGGCGAGGGCGCGGCGCCGCGAGCGCACAGCGTGCTCTTCGCCGAGCGCTCCTTCGCCTCGCCGGTGCTCGGCCCGGCCAAGACCTTCGCCGAGCTCGACTGGGTGGCGGTGAAGACCATGAAGGGTCAGCACGACCTGGGGACCTGCGAGTACCAGTTCGTCCGCTCGCGGCCCGGCTCCACGACCTCGGGCGGGCGCCTGAGCGTGAAGAAGCTCGGCCTCGAGGAGACCGTGACGATCTACGCCCGCCGCACCGGCGCGGTGGTCGACCGCAAGGACTTCCGCGCGCCGGCAGAGGGCAAGTGCCCGAGCTCCCTCGGCGCGGCCCGCGACGTGACCATCCCGATCGAGCTCGAGGAGGTCCGTGCCTGGCTGAAGGACCGGATCACGAAGTAGCTCGCTTCGGCCTGACCAGCGCCACCGCAGCCCGGATGAGCCTGCCCGTGGGCCGCCAGAGAGCCGGCCCGTGGGCCGCTGGAGAGCCGGACCGGGCTCATTATTCTTTCAGCCCGCGCCGGTCAACGCCTATGATTGAAGGTCAGGCGAAGCAGCAGCGGAGCAGCCCCCCACCATGAGCCGTCTTCTTCAACGCGAGCTGGTCATCAACTGGCACGAGGCGCACGCCGCCGTCGAGCGCGCCCAGGAGCAGCGAGTGCAGGACCCGCGCGAGGTCGGCGAGACCGGCAAGGGCTGGTCCTACGTGACCTACTTCCGCCGCGGCACCTCGCCGTCGAGCGTCCTCTATGACATCGACGGCCTCGAGCGCCTCGCGAGAGAGAACGGCTTCTTCCTCCCCGGCGAGGTGATCGCGCAGCACAACAAGCTGGTCATCACCGCGACCTCCGACGAGCACGGGTCGTCGGGGCAGCTCCTCGGGCTGCTGCGGGCGCTGGCCGCGTTCGCCGAGCGGCACGGCGACACCCGGAAGCACCCGCGGCACGGCTTCTACGGCAAGCTCGGCGGCATCTACGAGCGCCCGGAGAAGGGGCGCGTGCTCGCGCTCTACTCGACCGGCGACGAGGAGCTCCTCGAGATCGCCGCCGCCTTCGAGCAGCTCCTCCCCGGCGTCCGGACGCGCGGGGTGCAGCTCGAGCTGCGGCTCGCGAACGGGCTCAGTCACCTGCCGCGCATGCTGGACGGCTTCGGGCACCCGGCCTACCTCCGCTCCGGGGCAGAGAGCTTCCGCATCACCGACCCCACCCAGTTCGGCCTGCTCCTCGAGCAGGCCCGCCGCGACCACTCGAAGTACGCGTTCGGCCCGATCGCGGCGCCCTCGCGCGCCCGCGCTGGCCGGGGCTGAGCCCGCCGCCGGGAAGAAGCTCCGTCGCCTGCCGTATCTGGGTGCCATGATGAGCCAGGTCCCCGTCCCGGACACCGTCCGCGCTTACCTCGAGCAAGAGGCCACGCTGCGCGCCCTGCACGGCCCCGGGGTCGTGATGGTCAAGCCCCAGGTTTATTCGGTCCCCGCCGCGCCGCGCGGGGTGGTGATCGTCGGCGGCTGGGCGTTCCTCGACGGCGAGCCGGCGGTGATCCCGGTGGGGCTCGACGTGCTGGTGCTGGTCGGACAGGACGGCGACGAGGTGACGCAGCGAGCGCGCAGCCCCGAGGCCGCCCTCGCGCTCCTCTCGCCGTTCGTCACCCGGCACAGCGAGCCGTGCCCTCACCTCACCGTCCGCGTCCCCGAGACGGAGCGGGCCGCGCTCGAGGCACGGCTGGCGGCGCTCCCCGATCACGATCCGGTCCGCGCCAGCCCGCGGCGGCTCGTCCCGGTGCTGAAGGAGACCGGCTGGGCCCACCGTGATCTCTGCGTCTGCGCCCCGCTCCCCGGGCTCGACCGCCAGGACGCGCCGCTGGTCGCCTTCGCCGAGGACAGCGCGGACGGCTACCGCTTCCTCACCCGGCAGGAGGCGGGCGACGTGGACGTGCGCGAGCTCCTGCGGAGCGCCGTCGCCGAGCTCTCCGCGCGGCCGTTCGACCTCGCCAGCGTCGGGGACGACCTCGCTGCCTTCGCCGGCTCCGACCTCAGCGCGGAGCGCCTCCTCGACGGACGCTTCCTGGCAGCCCTGCACCAGCACCTCCGCGCCGACGTGGTCTGGATCTGTGTGCCCCACCGGCTGGCGCTCTACGCGCTGCGCGCGGGCGCGGTGCCCTCCCAGGTCGAGACCTTCCGCCAGCTGGTGGCCTTCGAGGGCCAGCGCGGCCCCTCGGCGGGGCACGCCCCTGTCTCCCAGCTCGCCTTCCGCGTGGTGCGCGGCGAGCTGACGGGCGCGGTGACGCTGGAGGAGCTGCCAGCCACCGTCGGTGCCGCGGCGCCCCCCTCCCCGCTCGCGCCCGGCGTGCCACACCCGGCCTCACTCCAGCTGCTCGATCACGAGCGGCGCGAGATCAACGCCAGCCTGGTCGCGGTCGGCTCGGGCGGCAAGCGCTTCGTGCGCGCCCTGAACCAGGGGCTGCTCGGCCTGGTCGCGAGCGGCCCCGAGCAGCGAGGCGAGGTGGAGCACAACGTGATCCGCCTCGGCGACATCCGCGGCTGGGCCACGCGCCTCTTCCTCTACGCGTTCGACGACGGCCTGGAGTCGACGATGGCCGCCGCGGGCACGGTGCCGCACGCGACGGTCGTGGTCGGCGCGCAGCCGCCGCCGCGGCAGACGGTGGAGCCGGTCATCTACGCGCTCCTCGACAAGGCGCGCGAGGCGAAGAAGCTGACGGTGCTGCTGGGGCCGGCGAGCGCCGCCGCGGAGCTCGAGCGCGAGCAGGGCGCGGCGCCGAGGCTGGTCCTCGACTTCGACGAGACGAGGGCCGGGGCAGCCTTCAAGCAGATC
>JAKLHH010000336.1 GCA_022710245.1 Myxococcota bacterium | reverse complement strand
CGGGCAGCTGGTAGTTGGCGATCAGGGTCAGAGGCGCGGGCTTGCCGCCGACCTGGAGACGCGCGGCCATCACCTCGCCGAGGCCAACCTCCGGCGACGCGATGAAGTCGTAGAGCTTGCTGGCGTGGTAGTAGAGCGACACCTCCGGGTGGAGGTCCGTGACGTCGAAGGCGCCCTGTGTGGCCTTGGTCCAGTCCTCGTAGATGAAGTTGCCGTGCTCCTGACTGTTCGCGCGCTGCCGCAGCGTGCAGATCCGCTGCACGCCGAAACCCGGGACGGCGAGCGTGGCTCCCTCGTCGACGCAGCTGAAGACAGCCAGCCGTCGGACGCCGCTGCCGTCGACGGCGCTGGTCAGGGTGCCGCCGGTGTCGTCGAGGCCGGTGAGCTCCACCAGCTCGGGGGTCGGTGTGGCCACCGGGTTGACGGTGAAGACCTTCGCCAGGTGAGGCGACGCCGGCGACGACGCCTCACCCTTCACGTCGATCCGGGAGGACGCGTCGGCGCCGGGTCCGCCGTCGACGGAGACCTGGGCCGGGCTGGCGCAGGAGAGGAGCGGAAGCAGGACCGCGACAGGAAATGAACGCACGTGGAGCCGCAGCTCGACCATCTCGTCACCGGTTGCAAGAGGCGGTCCGGCGCGTTGAAGACGGGTGTGGCGCCAACACCTGACGCCGCCGCGACCATGGCCCTCCGTCGGCCACGCGCGAACCGTCAGACCACTAACGGCGGCGAGCGCGGTTCGCCGGACGTCGGTGGGCCGTGGTCGTGGCCGGCGAAAGGCAGGTGGGACCTCCGAGCTCCCACCTGGGAGCACCGCGCCTCACTGGGAGCATGGGCCCCGAGCTGGGAGCGCGGGCTCCGTGGCGCTGCGCGACGGCGCGGCGAGGACGCGCCCCACGGTGGGAGGTGCAGGCTCCGTGGTGCTGCGCGACGGTGCGGCGAGCCCGCGGCCGCGAGTGGATCCCCGAAGGTGTAGGAGCGAGTGGGAGGAGAAGGTGATGGCGAGGGGGAGAAGGCGACGGGGAGAAGGCGACGGGGAGAAGGCGATGGGGCGGTGGCTACGGGGCAGTGGCTACCGCGCCGCCCGGGCGCAGCTCTCGATCACTTCCGGCTTCGGCCCCAGGAGCTCGTCGAGGCGCACCGGCTCGAGCCCCTTCTTGCGCAGCCCGCGGATGATCTCGGGCAGCGCCTCCACCGTCTGGCTGCGGTCGCCGCCGCCGTCGTGCATCACCACGATCCCGCCCGGCGCCATCGTCCGCACCACCTGCTTCGTCAGCGCCGCCGCGCCCGGCCGCGTCCAGTCCGAGGAGAGGAGCGTGTAGAGGATGATGCTGTAGCCGAGCTCGCCCGCGGCCTGCTTCACCTGCGGCGTGATGATCCCGTGCGGCGGCCGGAAGTACGGCGAGAGCTTCACCCCGGCCTTCTCGATGACCTCCGCGGTCCGTCGCAGCTCCTTGCGCCAGTCCTCGAGGCTGCCCTTCTTCGGGTGGCTGTAGGAGTGCGTGGCGACGAGGTGCCCCTCCTCGATGATGCGCTTGAGCAGCTCCGGCCCCTGGCGCGCGGCGCCCCCGAGCACGAAGAAGGTCGCCTTCACCTTGTGCTGCTTGAGGATGGCGAGCATGCGCGTGGTGTGCTTGCGCGTCGGGCCGTCGTCGAAGGTGAGCGCGACCTTCTGCACCGTCGGCGCCGCACAGCGAAGCACCGTGGCCGTCGCCGCACCACCACCGGACCTCGACGCGGGCTCGGCGCGCGCCGCCGACGACGACCACGCGCCGACGAGCAGCCCCAGGCAGCCAGCGAGCGCAAGCACGCGCCGACGCACGCGCCCGCGCACGCGCGCGCCGTCGGTGTGAGTGCGCCGAGGTAGGTGGATCGTCCACTGGGGGCGGGCCTCGAGATTGGGCACAGACGACCTCCGCGCGCTGCGGCAAGTGTCGGAATTCTCGACGACGACGCGCTCGAGCTCGCGCGCGAGCTCTGGGAGTCGCCGCTCCAACCGTGGAGCGTGCTCCCCCCAGGCTCTCCGTCGAGAAAGAGGCTCAAGTCCCTGGATCATGGCGAGTGCATCTCGGTGTGAGGAGTCGATGGCGACGGGCACGTCGGTTGCACAACCTGGCAGCGTCATGAAGGTAACTCGATCCAGCAGCAGAGGCAAAGAGCTCGCGGGCCTGATCGTCGCCACCGCCCTCGCCCTCGGCGCGGCGGCGTGCATCGAGACTGACGGCCCGCCGCTCTCGCAGGAGACCAAGAGCTCGAGCTGTCCGAAGGGCTCCGTCAAGCGCTCCTCGGTGCAGCCCGACATCATCAGCGCCTTCAGCCCCTGCTGCGACGGCAGCGCGCACCTCATCCCGTCGATGCTGATCCCGGCCGACTTCCAGAGCATGCTCGAGAAGGGGCCCAAGAAGGGGACGATGGACACCCTCTGCGTCCCCGACGAGTTTGCGACCGACGCCAACTACACCCCGAAGCGCTGCAAGTCCCTCTTCGGCCTCGACGGCGCCTGCCTCTCGAGCTGCATCCCGCAGGTGCGCGACGCGGCCGTCAAGCTCCCCAAGGACATCTGCCCCGGCAACCAGCTCTGCGCGCCCTGCCTCGACCCGCAGAAGAACATGGCCGCGACCGGCGCCTGCAACCAGGGCGCGATGGCCTGCGACCCGCCGCCGTCCACCTCGGTCTGCAAGGACTGGGAGCCGACCGGCCTCGACGTCTCCAAGTACCCCGGCTGCGGCCCCAAGGCTCACTGCGCGCCGGCGAACCTGGTCGACGAGAACTTCCGCAAGGAGCTGGCGACCTGCACCGGCGGCTTCTGCGTCCCGGACGCGTTCCTGCTGCGCGGCGGCCACTACACCCCGCCCTTCTGCCGCTCGCTCAACGGCGCCGAGGGCCGCTGCCTCTCGACGGTCATCCCGCAGGTCGCCGACGCTGCCAAGACGGGCGTCCCGGTCTCCAGCTGCGACGCCAGCTCCGGCGAGGTCTGCGCTCCCTGCTACGACCCGCGCACCGGCATGGGCACCGGCGCCTGCACGCGCGGCTGCGACCAGGGGCCCAAGGAGCCGGCGAAGCAGTTCGAGCAGTGCGGCACCGCCGGCGGCGACGCGCTCTGCGTGCCGGCGAACCTGGTCCCCGGCGACCAGCTGAAGAACTTCGACAACCAGGGCTGCAAGGCCAGCCCCTGCACCGAGGCCGGCAACGTCTGCGTGCCGAAGAAGATGGTCGACGCCGGCACGACCTTCGTCCCCAAGAAGTGCAACAACGGCCTGACCGGCTTCCTCGCCTTCTTCCTCAAGTTCTTCGGCGGGAACATGATCCAGGCGATCCAGGCGATCAGCGAGTACAGCGAGGGGCGCTGCATCTCCCGCTGCCTGCCCGCCGTGCGCCCGCAGGCGGACCTGCTCGGCCAGGACAGCGAGTGCGACGCCGACGAGGTCTGCGCGCCCTGCTTCGACCCCCAGAAGATCGGCCAGGGAAAGGTCTCCACCGGTGCGTGTGACCGCGGCTGATATGATGTCGCGGCAGCGACGCGCGACCGCCCAGCCTGCGCGGCGCCGCTCCGTCCTCGCCGCGCTCGTCGCGGTGATGGTCCCCTCGACGGCCCGCGCCGGCGGGCTCGAGGTGGGCGACAACGGCGCCGAGGCCATGGGCCGCGGCGGCGCCTTCGTGGCCAAGGCCGACAACCCGGCCGCGCTCAACTACAACCCGGCCGGCTTCGCCAAGCTGCGCGGCTACCAGGCGACCATCAGCGCGAACGCGGTCAACTCGGGCACCGAGTTCCAGCGCTCGGGCCGCGCCACCACCGCCGCCGACGGGCTCGGCGGCGCCTACCCGCTGGTCTCGAACCAGAAGCCCTGGTTCGTCATCCCGATGCACTTCGTCCTCACCTCGGACTTCGGCCTCAAGAACCTCACCTTCGCGGCCGGCATCTACGGCCCCTCGGCCGCCGTCGGCGGCTTCTCGCGCACGCTCAACGTGGGCGGCAGCGAGGTGGCCGCCCCGCAGCGCTTCGACTCCGTCGAGAACAGCGGCCTCATCATGTTCCCGTCGGTGGGCCTCGGCTGGCGCGTGCACCCGCGCATCGACATCGGCGTCACCTTCCAGTGGGCGCTCACCAGCATCAAGAGCACCACTATCGCCACCGTCGGCTCCGCCTGCCCGCAGACGCCCGAGGACCCGGCCTGCGACGTCACCATCAACCTCGACGCGCAGAACTGGTTCGCGCCGAGCGGCTCGGCGGGCGTCCTCGTGCGCCCCGTCGACGGGCTCGAGCTCGGCGGCATGGTGCGGCTCCCCTCGAGCGCGGCGCTCAAGGGCAAGGCGAAGGTCGACTTCGGGCCGGGCGTCAAGCAGCTCCAGGACGCGATGCCGGTGAAGATGCTGGACACCACCGAGCCCACCGTCTCCCTCAACAACGACTACCCGCTGATGTTCCGGCTCGGCGCCCGCTACGCCTGGAGCGACGCGAGCGGCGAGGAGTTCGCCGACGTCGAGCTCGACTTCACCTACGAGAAGTGGTCGAGCGCCTCCAAGCGCACCGTGCAGATCGACGCGATCTCCCTCGGCAAGCCGCTCAAGCCGGTGGAGATGGACTGGAAGCTCCAGGACACCTACGGCGTCCGCCTCGGCGGCGCCTACCGCTTCGAGCTGGCGCGCCGGGTCTACCTGACCGCGCGCGCGGGCGCCTTCTACGAGAGCCAGTCGACCGACATCTCCGACACCAGCCTGGCCGTGGTGGGCGCGCGCAAGATCGGCCTCACCGCCGGCCTCGGGCTGAAGTGGAGCTGGGGCGCGATCGACCTCGCCTACGCGCACGTCTTCGTCCCCGAGCGGATCGTCGAGCGCTCGACCCACACGGCGTCGGACTTCGGCGGCGAGACGACCGGCCCGGTGGTGGGCAACGGCACCTACCGGAACCGCATCGACGCGCTCTACCTCCAGCTCACCGCGACCTACGGCGCCTCGGGCCCGGCGCCGCGGAGATGGCGCGAGGAGCGCGAGGAGCTGGCGAAGCACGAGCGCCGGCACCAGCGCGAGCGCGAGCAGCGCGCGCGGGCGCGCGAGCGCAAGCTCGAGGAGCAGCGCGAGGAGCAGCGCGGGCCGCAGCCGGGCGACAGCCTCGGCGGCTTCGACGAGCGCGAGGTGGCGAGCGCGCAGCCCGCGCAGACGCCGCGCGCCCGGACGGCGAAGCGCACGCCGCGCGCGGCGGGCGGGATGGTCTTCGAGCCCGAGACGGTGAAGCTGGGCGGGACGACCTTCGAGCCCGAGGTGGTGCGGCTGGCCGGCAAGGCCAAGGCGAAGCTCGGGCGCAAGGCCGGCCACGGGCGCAAGGCGATGGCCAAGCGCTTCGCGAAGAGCTCGCGCGGCAAGAGCAGCAGCAAGGCCCTCGCCGGCGGCGCGCGCTGCTTCAAGCGCGACCGCCTCGGCCGCTGCCTCAAGCCGGCCACGGCGCGTCGCCCGGGCCCGGCCCCGAGCTACGGGCCGCGCGTCCTCGGGATGCGCTGAGGCGCTACTCCGCCGACGGGTACGGGCGCTGCTCGTGGACGCGCGTGGTGCGCCGCTGCGCATCGAGGACGAGCTCGGTGCGGCCGCCCGGCGCGAGGCTGAGCACCCCCGCGATCCTCAGGCCGCCCACCACGGCGAGGTAGGCGGCCGGCCCCGGCGGGAGCTCGAGCTCGCGCGCGGCGGGGCCGATCGGCGTCATGCGGCCACGCAGGTGCAGGGTGCCGGGCCGCGTCGACTCCACCCGCAGCAGCGCCACGCCCGGTCGCCCGAGCGCCGGATCCTCGAGCCACTCGCGCGAGCGGTCGACCTCGCCGCCGAGCGGCCGGCCCGGGAGCAGCAACGCGAGCTCCTCGGCCGCGGCGTCGAGGGGGAAGAGGAGCGGATCGTTCACCACCAGGCGCTTCGCGAGCTGCGCCTCGGGCGTCAGCGGCCCCGGTCGCTGGCCGACGAGGTAGACCGAGACGACCAGATCGCCGGGCGGCAGGAACCGGCGCAGGCCGTGCGGCTTCACGTGGTCCTGCCCCCAGAGGAGCGCGAGCCGCCGAGGCGGCCGGGTCCGCGCCACGTCCAGCGCGTCCTCCAGCGCGAGGAGGCAGTGCAGCTCGCGTACGCGGTAGAGCGTGGAGCCCGCGCGATCGGCGAGGTTCTGCAGCGGGCGCGGCAGGTCGCAGCCGAGGAGCGGCACGCCCACCGCGCGCGCCGCCACCAGGAGGTCCATCACCTGCGAGAGGTAGCCGTACTTCCAGGCCGTGTAGTCCTCGCGCCACTGCTTGGCCGCGAGCGCCTGCCACGCGTGCTCGTCTCCGCGTCGGAGGTAGGCGGTGATCGCCGCGGTGTCGCCCCGCTGCTCGGCCGCCGGCAGGTCGGCCCAGGCGCCGTCCGCGTCGAGCTGCTCGACGACGACGTGGGTCAGCCCGTGCTCCGGGCCGAGGAGCCGGCGGAACGCCTCCAGCTGGCCGCCGCTGTCGTGGTAGGTGCCCCAGAGCAGGTACGCGTCGCGAGCGCCGGCGCGCGCGAGCCGCGCGAGGAGCCAGCGGCGCACCTCGGCCTCGCCGGCGACCAGCGGCGCGGCGTCGAGCCGTGCGAGCAGCGCGGTCGGCTCCAGGCTCGGCGCCGCGCCCGGCGTTCGCCGCGTGCGCGCGTGGACCAGCGCCTCGGCCGCGGCGCGACTCCGCGGCAGCGCAGGCCACGCCCGACGCGCGGGGGGTGGGGGCGGAGGCGCCTGCTTGCAGACCCCCGACTCCGGCGGGCGCTGCGGCTCGGCGTCGCCCGCGCGGGTGCAGCTCACGCCGGGGAGCAGCGCGAGTGTGAGCGCGAGCGTCGAGGCTGCGAGGGGGCGGCACATCTCCTCCGAGTGTAAACCAGGACGCGAGCATGACCCAGCGTCGCGCCGCGAACGGCCGCGCCGCCCGGCAGCGGCGCGACGGGGAGAGTCATCAGAGGGTCCGGGCGAGAGAGGCAACGGGCGGGAGACGAGGACGCCGGTGACAGGTCTACAGGGATGGCGAGGTCGCCTGGTCGTTCATCAATCGTCTATCGATCGCTCATCCGTCGGTCAGGGCAGACAGCTCAGGCTCGACGGCACGCACTGCGAGGTGTAGCCGCCCTTGGTCTGCAGGTTCATGCACTGGTAGCCGGCGGGGCAGCCAGCGCCACCGCCGCAGCCCTGGCCGCAGAACGTCTGGCCCTCGGCGGTGATCACGCACTCGCCGCCGGGCGCGGAGCAGCTGTCGTTGAGCGGGTTGCAGTAGTCGCAGAGCTTGCCCGCCGACGCGGGGCAGATCTGCCCGTTGCTCCCCGAGGGGACGATGCAGTCGGGCGTCTCGCAGCACTTCTTGTTGAAGTAGGTGTGGTAGCACGCGCAGAGCGTGTTCGGCCGGCTGCCGTCGGCGAGCTCCTGGCAGTCGAGGTCGCCGATGCCGAGGAACGCGAGGATCCCCTTCCGCTTCCACTTGCCGTCGGGCCCACAGATGACCTGGCCCCAGCCGCAGTACTGCAGGCCGTCGCACCACATCTTCTCGCCGACCACGCACTCCGATGTGCCCGTGGGCGTGGGCGGAGTGGGCGGCCCGGACAGCTTCTCGCATTTGGTCCCGTTGAACTCGCTCCCCTTCACGCAAGCG
>JAKLHH010000335.1 GCA_022710245.1 Myxococcota bacterium | reverse complement strand
CGGGATGAGACCGCCGCAATTGCGGGTCCTCGCGGCCTCCGGCCGCTCCGGGATGAGACCGCCGCAATTGCGGGTCCTCGCGGCCTCCGGCCGCTCCGGGATGAGACCGCCGCAATTCCCCCGGAGGGCGATCGTCGAAGTTCCTCCTCGACGGCTCAGCGCGCCGCGACCGTGCCGAGCTCCACCTCGGAGCGGTTCTCGAGGACCACGAAGGGGCGCTGCTCGAAGCGCAGCCTGCCCGCGCCGTCGTGCTCGATCACCTCGACCTTGCCCATGCCGTAGCCCATCGGCCCCTGCGCGAAGTAGTGAACGCTGAGCCGGTACGGGAAGGCCGCCGCCTTGCCCGAGATGGTGAAGCACTCGGGGCCGTAGCCGGTCGTCACGTCCTCGTAGAGCTCGCCCCCGCTGGGGAGCCGGCGATCGCCGTAGTACGCGTGGCTGCCCTTGCCGTCGCGGACGTGCAGGTCGACGTCGTTCGCGTCGGTCTCCCAGGAGAGGACGAAGCGCAGCGACGGCGCGTGGGAGAGCGCGCTGCCGGCACGCTCGAGGCGCGCGAGGACCTCCTGGCGCCGCCCCGGCTCCGCGCGCAGCCACGCCGCGGCGACGAGACCGAGGTCCTCGCGGAGCACGCGCTGCACGCCGAGGAAGCGCCCCTCGGGCACTGGCCGCGCGAGCCCCTTCTCGAGGGTGGCGAAGGCGCGCGCGAGGTTACCCCGACGCAGGAGCGCGAACGCGAGCAGCCGGTAGCCGCTCAGCTGATCGGGACGCTGGGCGAGCGCGACCGAGTAGGTGTCCACCGCGAGGGAGCGCCCGGAGGCGGCCAGGGCCTCGAGGCGTTCCCCGGCGAAGCGACGGAGGTCGGCGCGCGACGGGTAGAGGTCGATCAGCGAGCCGTAGGCACGGGCGGCGAGCTCGCTCCAGCCGCGCGCCTGCAGGGCCTCGCCGAGGGCGACGAGGGCCAGCGTGTCGCCAGGATCCTTCGCGCGCCACTCGAGCGCGGCGAGGAGGGCCGCCTCGACCTGCTGCCGCCGGAGCAACTCCTGCACGCGGGTGAAGCGGGAGGCCGGGTCGTCGGTCACCGCTGGCGCTGCTGCTGCCGGCACCGGCGGCAGCGCGGCGGGCTCGGTCCTGGGTAGCGGCGCGGGCTCGGGTCCGCCGGGGGCGCGGAGATCGAAGGGGTAGGTGACGATCACGATCCCGCCTCCGGGCGGTCGCGGGAAGGTCCAGCGACGCACGGCGGACGCGATACACTGCTCGGCGGCGGCGTTCCCGAGCGAGCTCTGCTGCACCGCCGAGGCCACCACCTGCCCCTCGGCGCCGATGGTGAACTGAAGCACCACGCGCCCGGCGAGGCCCGGCTTCGTCTGCAGTTCACGCTGATAGCAGTACCTGACCTCGTTCAGGTGCCGCCGGATGACGCGGCGGATGGGCTCCTTGTCGAGGCTGCCTCGCACCTCGGCGCGGCCGGCGACGACCGGCGCGCTTGCCCGGCGACCGCTCAGCCGCCCGACGCCGCGGCCGTAACCGACTCCGCTCCCGCCGCTGCCGCGCCCGATGGTGCCGAGCGTGTCGAGCCCGAGGTTGCCCTCACCCGTGCCGCCCCCGCCTCGCCCGGTCCCGAGGACGCCGTTGCTCGCCGGCCCGCGGGCGCCGATGAGCCCGCCCCCGCCCCTGCCCGTGCCCACGATCCCCAGCCCGCCCACGCCGTACGAGTCGCCGATCTGGTTTCCGATCAGATGGCCGAGCGCGTCCTGCGCGTCGGTGCCGAGCGCGGCGTCGCGGCCGAAGATGCTCGCGATCTGGCTGCCGCGCCCGCTCCGCAGCAGACCGAGGACGGCGGAGTCGCCTGCGGCGGCCTCGTCGCTGGCCCAGCGTCGCGCACCGCCGAGGACGGGCCCCGCGCGCTGCACGACCTCGATCCCGCTCGGCCCCACGGCGAGGATGTTCGCGAGCGCCCGCCGCTCCAGCCCGAAGCGCTGGTAGTCCCAGTCGGTCTCGAGGACGAGGAGCGCGGTGAAATCGGAGAGCACGCGGTGTTTCGTGGAGAGCGCGACGATCTCCCGCTGCGCCTGCTCGCGGGCCGAGAGCCGCAGCAGCTCGAGGCCCGCCGTGCGCCGCGCGAGGTCGGCCTTCACCCAGGAGCGCTCGAGGAGCGGGCGCTCCGCGCTGGCGAGCTGCACGCGCAGCGTCTGCTCCGCGGGCCTCGAGAGCCGGATCGAGAGGGCGTCGCCCGCGGTCGGGAGATCGGCGTAGACGAGGTGCTCGTCGCCGGGCTGGGCGCCGTCGATCACCGTTGGCCAGACCCAGCGCGCGCCCTTCACCTCCACCTCGAGCCCCGAGATGGTGCGCTGGCGCAGGCGACGCGCGAGCTCCACGGAGGCGAGCTCACCGTCGAGGACCGCGCCGTCCTCGCGCAGGTTGCCGCGGGCGAGGCGGCCCATCAGCCCCTCCTCGCGGATGCCGCCGACCAGGACCACGTCGAGCCGGCGCGTGGACGGGCCCAGCGCGGCGACGGCCTTGCGCAGATCACTGCCGTCGGTGCGCCCCGTGGTGACCACCCCGTCGGTGAGGAGCAGCACGCGCGCCGCCTTCCCGCGCGCCCAGGCGAGCGCGCCCGCGAGGTCGGAGGCGCCGAGCGCCTGTCGCGCCAAGATCCGCTGCAGGTGCGGCTCGCCGAAGTCGGTCGCCGTGCCGTCGTGGACGCTCTCCAGGCTCTGGTCGAAGCAGGCGACCCGCAGCCGCAGCGGCGAGGGCTGCGCGAGCGCCTTGACGAGCCCGCCGAGGAGCTCCACCTGCGCGGCGAACCCGGCGGCGCGGGAGGCGCTGGTGTCCACCAGCACCAGGAGATCGTCGAGCCGCGCCTCCGCGGCGGGGAGCTGCGGACGGATCCGCGCCACCACCAGGTTGCCGTGGCGCAGCCCCTCGGGTGCGCCCTGAGGCTGCAGCTCGAAGTCGCGGTCCGGACGGTAGCGCTCGCGGCGGACCTCCACCACCTGGCGACTCACCAGCGTGCCCCCGAGGCTGGTGGCCGCCTGCTTCGTCACCGGCGCGCCGACCAGCGCCGAGACCTTCAGCCGCGCGAGCTGCGGCAGCCCCTTCAGCGGGAGGCGGTACGGTGCGCCCGCCGCGCGGAGCTCCTGCGAGTAGGAGATCTTGATCTGCTTCTCCCCGCGCGCGGGGATGGGGAAGATGCGGGCAGAGAACTCGTTGCCCGCCTTCTTCTCCAGCAGCGCCGGGTCCTGCCTCCGGTGCAGGAACTCCTCGTACATCTGCTGAGCCGCCTTCCGCTCCACCACCTCCGCCTCCTGCCAGCCGTCGTCCAGCAGCATGGCGAAGCGACTGATCGCCGCCTCGTCGGGGAGGGTGATGTCGAAGTGCCCCTCGAGGACGCGCGGCTGCGGGTTGCGAAAGGTGAGGTGCAGCTCGGTGAAGGCGAGCGGCCCCTCGAGGACAGCGCGCGCCTCGAGGGAGACGAGCTGCAGGCCGGTCCCGTCCGAGGCGGTCAGGGAGATCGGCGCAGGACGCGCTCCGGGTGCGGTCGCCTTCCTGGCGCCGATCCGCAGCGCGGCGGCGCGCACGCGCTGCCAGGGGAGCGCCTGGAACGAGCTCTGCGCGGCGGCCACCGCCGTGTGGTAGTCGCCCAGGCGCTCGGCGGCTGCGGGGGTCGTCGCCGGCGCCGAGGGAGCGAACGGACGTGGCATCGCAGAGCCCGTGCAGCCGGCTCCCGCGAGCAGGACACACCAGACCACCGTCGACCGGAGCGGTGACATCGCTGGCCTCGCTGTCGTGATTGATCTGTACGATGGACAGCGTGGTGAGAGGGAAGGTTCCCGCGCGGGGCGCGATTGCCCTGACCTGACCGGGCCGCCCCGGCCCTCGTCGACGAACTCGACGGACTGCTGCAAGAGCCGCCGGCACCTCCCGCTGACCCGCGCTACGCTTGGTTGACGTTGACCCAAGGGGGCGCTCATGTCCGAGCCCAGAGAGCAAGCCACGAAGCTCGATCGACTTCCGTCGGGGATCCTGCACTGGAGCGTGCACGATGACCGCATCGACGCGCGCAGCGATGCCTACGCAGTGCCCACACCCCACGGCGCGGTCCTCGTTGATCCGCTGCCCCTCGCGCCGAAGGCGCTCGCCGACCTCGGAGACGTCTCGGCGATCTGCCTCACCATCCAGTCCCACCAGCGCTCAGCCTGGCGCCTCCGCGATCAGCTGCAGGTGCCGGTCCACGCGCCGCGCGGGGCCGAGGGGCTCGAGGCCGAGCCTGACGTCTGGTACGAGGACGGCGCGCGGCTGCCGGGAGATCTCCTCGCCGTGCACGCGCCGGGGCCGTGCGAGGCCAGCTACGCGCTGCTCCTCGACGCGGACGGCGGCACCCTCTTCGTCGGCGACCTGCTGATCCGCTCGGCCCAGGACGGGCCGCTCGGCTTCGTCCCCGACGAGTACCAGGACGCCCCCGAGCGCAGCCGCGAGAGCGTGCGACGCCTGCTCGAGCTCTGCTTCGAGCAGGTCTGCCCCGGGCACGGGGCCCCCATCAGCAGCCGCGGGCGCGACGCGCTCGCCGGCGCGCTCGGCCGCGACGGAGCCCTCTGATCGCAGCGTGCTCAGCGCGGCGTGCGGCTCGGCAGCGTGCGGCTCGCGGCCAGCGTGGGGTCTGGCACGGTCAACACCCGCGAAGTCTTCGTGATCGAGAGGCGGGCTGCCACCGCTATCCGAGTTCCGGAGGGCCACGTCGCGGGCTGCCGACGCAAGCACCTGCGATCACAGCCCCGCGGAGGGGAGGTCCGTGGCACCTGCCTTGCTTGCCCCATGACCATGCCCCGATTCCTGCGTCCGTGCCTCGCGCTCGCGCTCGGCCTGAGCCTCGGCCTCGCCGGCCTCGCCTCGGCCAAGAGCAAGACCACCAGCACCACCACTTCCACCGGGACCAACAAGCCGAAGGCCGCTGGCGCCCTCGACGTCCCGCTCTCGAGCGCGGTGGCGAGCCAGAAGCTGCGAGCCTTCCGCCAGCAGGTCCGCGACGCGGCCGCCCAGGGCCGCAAGCCCGTCGTCGTCTTCGATCTCGACGACACCCTGGTGCGACTCTTCACCAAGAAGCAGATCCCCGGCGCCGCCGCGTTCGTCTCGGGGGTGCTCTCCGACGGCGCCCGGGTCGTCTACCAGTGCGGGCGCAAGGAGGGCCAGCGCGCGGTCACCGAGGCGCTCCTCACCAGCAACGGCATGCCCATCAACACCAAGGCCCAGCTCTGGTTGAAGTCCAAGAGCGAGAAGGCCTGCACCGTCGACTGGAAGAAGGCGCAGAAGCCGCAGCTCGAGGCGCTCGGCTGCCCGATCGGCTTCTTCGACAACGAGAAGGTCAACGTCCGCATGTTCCGGGCGGAGTTTCCGCAGAGCTGCGTCTTCCGCCTGACCACGACCGCCTACTACCCGGACCCCGGCGGCAAGGGCACGATCTGGCCGATCAAGGACTTCTGCCCGACGAACTGACCGCCTCCCCGACCGCTGAGCCCTCCTCACACTTCTTAATACAGCGCCGCGACCTCCCTTAACACCGCGCCTCCAGACTGACCTCCAGGACATGACGAGGAGGTCTCGATGTTTGGATTCTTGATCGGCACGGCCTGTCTGGTTGGCCTCTGCGCCGTCGCGCGCGGCGGCTGTCATCATCGGTGGCGGCGCGGCTGGCGCGGGGGGTGGTCCCACGGCGGCCCCCCCTGGCGCGAGGGCGGGCGCCGGATGGCGCTCTACTGGCTCTCGGATCGCCTGCAGGCGACGCCGGGCCAGGAGCGGGCCATCGCCGCCGCGCTCGAGCGGGTGCTCGCGGCCAAGGAGAAGGCGCGGGGTGATCTGGCGAAGGTCGGCGCGGCGCTCGCCCGCGAGCTGCGCAGCCCGCAGCTCGACCGCGACGCGCTCCAGCGCGAGGTCTCCCAGGCGCACGGCGAGCTGGTGCACGTCGAGGAGGCGGTGCTCGACGCCGCCAGCGAGATCCACGAGGCGCTGGAGCCGGAGCAGCGGCGCCGGCTCGCGGAGCTCCTCGACCAGGTGACCGGCGCGCGGCCGTGGAGCTGCGGCTGTGGCCATGACCGCGAGCGCGCCGCCTGAGGCGCACACGGAGGAAGTCATGAAGCGGAGGTTCCTGATGTTCGTGCTCGCGCTCGGCGCCGTCGCTGGCTTCGGCGCGGGCTTCTCCCGCCTGCACCACTGCCGCGAGGCCCGGCGCGCCGCCTTCGAGCGCCACGTGGCGCAGATCTGCGTCGAGGCCGCGCGCGGCGTGCGGCCGCCGGCGCCACCCCCGACGACGCCGGCGCCGCCGGCGGCGCCCGGCCGGTGAGCGGACCAGCCACCGGTGCGGGGCTGGCCGGCGCTGCCGGACGCGGCCCCGCGCCGGTGGTATGATCGGCGACACTCATGCGCGTCCTCCTGATCGACGACGACGCCCGCCTGCACGAGCTCCTCGCCGGCTACCTCGGCGGGAACGGCGTGCAGCTCGCGCACGCGCCGAACGGCGCCGATGGCCTGCGCCGCCTCGAGGGCGGCGGCTTCGACGCCGTGCTCCTCGACGTGATGATGCCCGGCCTGGACGGGCTCGAGGTCTGCCGCCGCATCCGCCTGCGCGACCCCCGCCTGCCGGTGCTGATGCTGACCGCGCGCGGCGACGAGACGGATCGGGTGGTCGGCCTCGAGCTCGGCGCCGACGACTACCTGGCCAAGCCGTTCTCGCCGCGCGAGCTCCTCGCCCGCCTGCGCGCGGTGCTGCGCCGCGCTCACCCCGAGGCGATCGCCGAGGTGCTGCGCGCCGGCGACCTCGAGGTCGATCTCGGCACCCGCACGGCGCGGGTGGCGGGCCGCGAGGTGGCGCTCACCGGCCTCGAGCTCGACATCCTCGTCGCGCTGCTCCGCCGCGCCGGTCGCGTGGTGCCGCGCGAGGCGCTCCTCGCCGCGGCCGGCCGCGACGACGTGGTGGTGGGCGAGCGCGCCGTCGACGTGCACATCTCGCACCTGCGGCAGAAGCTCGGGGACGACCCTCGCGAGCCGCGCCGGATCAAGACCGTGCGCGGCGTCGGCTACGTGCTCGCCAAGGAGCCGCCGTGAGGCGCTGCCGCACCCCACCCCAGCGTCGCGCGCGGGGCCGCGGGAGGCTGCAGCACCGCCTCTTCCTCTGGTTCGGGATCTCGATCCTGCTCACCGGCCTGCTGGTCGGCGCGACCATGCACCTCCTCGGGGGCTCCACGCCCTGGCGCGACGAGGTCGAGCGTGTGCGGCGCTTCGCCGGCGGCCGCTTCGCGGAGGTCTGGGACCACCCCGCCGCGCGCGACGCCCTCGCCGCCTCCATCGCCAGCGAGCTCGAGCTCCGCGTGCAGCTCCTCGACACGAGCGGCCGTCCCCTCGCCGCCTTCGGGCAAGCGGCTTGCGGCCGGCACGGCTGGCGCGCCCCGGTCCTGCAGGGCGGCCGGGGCGTCGGGGTGGTGGTCCTCTGCAGCCCGCGCTTCGCGGTGAGCCCGGTCCGCGCCGGGCTCGGCCTCGGCGCGGCCTGCCTCGGCCTCTGGCTCGCGTCCGGGCTGCTCGCCCGGCGCCTCGCGCGCCCGCACGTGAAGCTCGCGCGGGTCGCGCAGGACATCGGCGCCGGCCG
>JAKLHH010000334.1 GCA_022710245.1 Myxococcota bacterium | reverse complement strand
ACGGGAGCGGGCCAGGCTTCGCCACCGAGACGATCGGGACCGGCGCCAAGGACGTCGACGGGAGCCGCGTCCACGTCGGCCACCCCCTCCCGCCCACGGCGGTGCCCGCCGACGGTGCCGCGCCCCCGCCGCCGGAGGGCAGCGCCGAGCGCCCCGCCCCGCTCGCCGATCAGCCCACGCGCAGCGACGGTCTCGCGCGGCTCGATGCCGGCGCCCGGGGCACGCGCCTCGAGGAGGGCTGCAGCTGCGCGGCCGGTGGCCGCGGGGCAGAGGGCGCCTGGCTCCTCGGCGCGCTCGCGCTGCTCGGTCTGCTGCGGCGGCGCCGCGGTGCCCCGGCCTGAGCGTCAGGGTCGCGCCGCCCACGCCTCCGCCTCGACGCGGTAGTACGTCGCGGCGAGCTGGTCGATGCGGGAGGCGATCCCCGCCTGCACCTTCGCCTTGACCAGGGCCTCGAGCTCCTTCATCCGCGCCAGGTGGCCCGCGACCTCCGTCGCCCGCGCCACCCCCGCGTCCTGCTGCGCGGCGAGCCAGCGAGGACCAGAGGTAGACCTCCGAGGCGCGGGGCGTCGTCGGCCCCGAGATCGCGCACCCGTGCGCCTCGTCTGCGCGCCCGTGCTCCCCGCGCGGGCACACGCTCGCACTCGCGTCGAATCCAATAGCCGCTGACGCAACGTGCTGTTAAGCGTTCGCTAGATGCAAAGATGGGAGACGTTATCATGAGAAGTTGGCGTACGCTGCTCGCGTGTCTGGCAGGGCTGCAGCTCTCGCTCGCCTACGGCTGCGCCGATCCCTTCGAGGCCGCGCCCCAGGCCGACGGAGGCAACGAGGAGGTCTCCGCTTGCACCAAGGAGGGCGCGCTGCAGTGCCAGGGCTCCTACCTGAAGGTCTGCAAGGAGTCTCGCTGGGAGACCCAGCTCACCTGCACGGTGCCCGAGGTGTGCTCCGCCACGCTCGGCCGCTGCGCCGCCTGCGAGCCGGACGCGAACGTCTGCGTCGGCGACGAGATCCACACCTGCGACGCGCAGGGGAAGGTCGGCGCGCTGGTGCAGACCTGCTCTGCCGGCAAGTGCCAGGCCGGCGGCTGCACCGACGCGTGCGGCAGGGCGGCGGCCAGCCGCAGCTACGTCGGCTGCGAGTACTGGCCCACGGTGACGATGAACGACGGGCTCGCCAAGGAGTTCACCTTCGCGGTGGTGGTCGCCAACGCGCAGAACGAGCCGGCGGTGATCACCGTCTCGTCCGCCAAGAACCCGAACGTGGCCACCGCCGCCGTGGCGCCCGGCAGCCTGGCGACCGTCGTCCTCCCCTGGGTCGACTCGCTGAAGAACACCACCGCCTCGCTCCTCGAGCCAAACGGCGCCTACCACCTGGTCAGCAGCGTGCCCGTCTCGGTCTACCAGTTCAACGCGCTCGACTACGTGGTCGGGGGCGTCTACTCGTACACCAACGACGCGTCGCTGCTCCTCCCCGAGCACGCCTTGCAGCGCGAGTACATGGTCATCTCCCGCCCGACGCACATGGTGGGCACGAAGCAGATCCTGCTGCCGACCGACTGGGGCAGCGAGCCCGGGTTCTTCTCCGTGGTCGCGCCGAAGGCGGGGACGACCACCGTGCAGATCACCTTCAGCGCGCCGACCCAGGCTGGCACCGGCGGCGGGCTGGCGTCGTACGCGAAGGGGCAGACGGCGACCTTCACGCTGCAGCGCCATGGCGTGCTGCAGATCGCCTCGCAGATGCCCGCCTCCTGCACGCCGGCGAGCAGCGACTCGTACGCCGACTACTGCGACCTGAGCGCGACGACCGACCTCACCGGCACCACCATCAGGTCGGACCAGGACGTGGCCGTCTTCGCGGGGCACGCCTGCACCTTCATCCCGTACAACAAGTGGGCCTGCGATCACCTCGAGGAGCAGATGTTCCCCACCAAGTCCTGGGGCAAGCGCTACCTCCTCAGCCACACCGACTCCTCGGGCGTCGACCCGAACTTCTACCGCATCGTCTCCGCCGAGGACGGCAACCAGGTCACCTTCACCCCGGCGAGCGTCCACGCGCCGGTGACGCTCGGCGCCGGCCAGTGGCTCGAGATCGCCACGGGGGAGGACTTCGAGGTGAGCGGGACCGGCCGCCTGGGGGTGGCGCAGTTCATGGCCAGCCAGGACGTCAGCGAGAAGGCCACCGAGGCCCCCGGCGATCCGTCGATGGCGCTGGCGGTGCCCGTCGAGCAGTACCGGTCCGACTACCGCTTCCTGGCGCCGGAGAGCTACCAGCAGAACTACGTCAACGTCATCGCGCCCACCGACGCGACCATCACCCTCGACGGCCAGCCCGTCGCGCAGACGGAGTTCAAGCAGCTCGGCGCCGAGTTCAAGGTCGCCAAGCTCAAGATCAAGGGCGGGGCGCACCTCGCCACGTCGAGCAAGGCGTTCGGCATCGAGGTCTACGGCGTCGGCACGTACACCTCGTACATGTACCCGGGCGGCCTCGACCTGAAGATCCTGCTCGACTGATCAGCCCCCCGGTGAAGACACCCGGCCGCCGCCGCTCGACGGATCAGCCGCCCGTCTTGATCACCCCGCCGCAGTAGAGGCACTCGCCCGCCGCCGCGGAGAGCCAGCGGACCGTCGAGGGGCCGAGGAGCGCCCCGCAGCCGGGGCAACGCGCCGGCAGGCTCGCGGCGAGCGCTCCCTCGAGCTGCGGCACCGGCCGCCCTCGGCGCAGCGCCTCCACCACGTCGTGCGCCTCCTTCAGACCCCAGCCCGTCGCCGCGCGCAGCATGCGGATCGCCTCCACCGTCTCGCCCTGCTCGGCGAGCTGCCGGAGCTCCTGCAGCGCCGCGGGCGAGAGACCGGGCGCCAGCGTCGGAGCTGGCTCCGGGAGGGCGGGCACCTGCCCCTGCTCGATCGCGTCCACCGCGTCCTTGGCCTGCTTCAAACCGCAGCCGGTCTCCTCCCGGCAGCGCTTGATGGCGTTGATCTTCTGTCGTCGCGCGATGAGTCCGCGGAGCTCGTCGAGCAGCTCGGGGCGCATGGGACCTCCACCCTCCGGGAGCGACCAGCGTAGCAGCGTCGGACGCGCACGCTCAAGCTCGGCGCCTGAGGAGCTCACGCGGCCTTCAGAGGAGCTCGCGCAGCTTGGCCGAGAGCGCCGAGGCCGAGAAGGGCTTCTGGATGAACCCCTGGCAGCCGCGGTCCAGCAGCTCCTGAGCCTGGCCGTCGAGGCTGTAGCCGCTGCAGAGCAGCACCTTGACGCCCGGCGCGAGCTCGCGCACCGCCTCGTAGGTCCTCGCGCCGCTCATCCCCGGCATGATCAGATCGAGGATGACGAGCGAGATCCGCGCCTCGTGCGCCCGCACCAGCTCGATCGCCTCGGCGCCACCGGCCGCGGTGAGGACCTGGTAGCCCATCCGCGCCAGCATCCGCTCGCAGAGGCGCACCATCTGCTCCTCGTCGTCGACGATCAGGACCGTGCCCCGGCCCTGCTCCAGCGCCGCCCGCGCCGGCGGCGGCTCTCCGGCCGGCCGCTGCTCGCACGCCGGGAGGAGGAGCGTGAAGGTGGTGCCTGCCCCCGGCTCGCTGTCCACCTCGATCAGGCCGCCGTGGTGCTTGAGGATCCCGTAGGCGGAGGCGAGCCCGAGCCCCGTCCCCTGCCCGGGCGCCTTGGTGGTGAAGAAGGGCTCGAAGATCCGCGCGCGCGTCGCGGCGTCCATCCCGACGCCGGTGTCCGCCACGACGAGGCGGACGAAGGGCCGCACCGCGAGGCCGTGGAGCACGGTCTCCGCGTCGCTCAGCCGGACGGGCGCGGCGCGCAGCAGGAGCCGGCCGCCGTCCTGCATCGCCTGCCCCGCGTTGAGGAAGAGGTTCAGCAGCACCTGCTCGAGCTGGGTGTGGTCCATCACCACCGCCGGGAGCTCCGGCGCGAGGTCGAGCTGGATGGTGATGTCCCGCCGCGTGCGACCGAACATCGCGCTGGTCTTCTCCACCACCCGCGCGAGATCCAGCGGCCGCGCGTCGTACTTCCCCCGGCGCGCGAAGCCGAGGAGCTGCCGCGCCAGGTCCGCGCCGCGCTCGACGAGCGCCATCATCTCCTGCAGCTCGCCCTGGTGCGGGCTCTCCTCGCCGAGGTCGAGCCTGAGCAGCGAGAGGCGTCCCAGGATGCCGCCCAGGATGTTGTTGAAGTCATGCGCGACCCCTCCGGCCAGCGTGCCGATCGCCTCCAGCTTCTGGGCCTGGAAGAGCTCCGCTTGCAGCCGCGCGCGCTCCTCCTCGGCGCGCTTGCGCTCGCTGATGTCCGTGTGGGTCGCCTCGAAGCGCAGCAGCCTCCCCTCCGCGTCTCGCACCGCGTGGGCGTTGATGGAGATCCAGAAGGTCGTGCCGTCCCGTCGCCGCACCTCCGCCTCGAAGCCCTCGACGTGCCCCGGGTCGATCAGCGCCGCGGTCAGGTGCTCGCGGTCCTCGGCGCGGACGTAGATCTGGGTGGCCAGGTCCGTGACCTGCGCCACCAGCTCCTCCGGCGACGCGTAGCCGAACATCCTGGCCAGGGCGGGGTTGGCGCTGAGGTAGCGGCCGTCGGGCGTGGTCTGGTAGATACCCTCGCGCGCCTGCTCGACGAACGAGCGGTAGCGCTCCTCGCTCTCGCGCAGCGCCTCCTCGGCCCGCTTCCGGCGGGTGATCTCCTTCGAGGAGCAGAGGGCCATGGTCACCTGGCCCTGCGCGTCCCTGAGCGGGGTGATGGTCGTGACGTAGTACCGATCCCCGTCCGGCCGCGGGACGCGGACCTCGATCACCTCCTCGACCCCCGTTGACAGCACCCGGAGCAGCGCGGGCTCCCGGTGGCTGGCCTCCTCGGCACCGAAGACGTCGGCGATCGTCCGGCCGACGATCTCCGCGGGCGACCGCCCGACCCCCTCGGCGAAGGCCCGGTTGGCGTAGCGGTAGCGCCGGTCCGGGCCGAAGGTGAAGATCGGGTCGGGGGACTCGCCGACGAGGAGACGGAGCTCAGCCTCGCTCGCCTGCAGCGTCTGTTCCACCCGCTTGCGCTCGATGACGACGGCCGCCACCCGCGCCAGCGCCTCGATGGTGGCCCCCCGGAGCACCATGCCGGGCCGTCGGGTGATGATGGAGACCCCGCCGACGAAGCGCTCGGTGCCGAAGCCGACGACGAAGACGTCGTGCAGCCCGAAGAGCGCGGCGGCCTGGCGGCAGATGCCGGGCGCGATGACCTCGCCGGCCAGCGCCACCACCCCGCCCTCGATCCGGGTCAGCCGCCCGCTCGCCATCGCCCGCTTGACCTCCGCGGGGTAGTCGCCGTCGAGCTCCCGCGGGTGCTTGCCGAGGAGCGCGAGGACGCGCTCCAGCAGCGGGCCCAGCCCGAGGATCACCTGCGCCCGGAAGCCCTCGGCCTCGTAGTTGCTGACGTTGATGATGGCCTCGTCGCCGATCACCTCGTGCAGCGCGTCTCCGAGCCGCGGGTAGACCTCCCTCTCGGAGGGGAGCTGCAGGCAGGCCGCGGCGAAGGCGGCGACCTGCTCCATGTCGCGTTGACTGACCGCGTCGTCTGCTGCTCGCGTCATCGTCCTGCTCGAGACCTTCCCCACCGACTCTAGCACGAGCACCCGCCCCGGTGGACCGCCGGGTCCGGGTCGGCAGCGCGGGCAGGCTCTGCTAGGATCAGCGCCTGAGCGAGGAGCTGCCATGGAGATGAGAGAGAAGGTCGCGCTGGTCACCGGGCCCACCTCGGGGATCGGCAAAGAGATCGCCGCGCAGCTCGCCGCAGCCGGCGCGACGGTGCTGCTCGCCTGCCGCGACCTGGCGCGCGGCGAGGCCGCGCGGGCGGACCTCGCACACCGCACCGGCTCGAAGCGCCTCTCGGTGCTGAGGGTCGACCTCTCCAGCCAGCGCTCGATCCGCGACCTGGCGCGCGAGCTCCGCGCGGCGCACCCGCGGCTCGACGTGCTCGTCAACAACGCGGGCGTGCACCTCCGGCGCCGCGAGGTGACCGAGGACGGGATCGAGCGCGTGCTCGCCACCAACGTGCTCGGCTATCACCTGCTGACCCGCGAGCTCCAGGGACTCCTGAAGGCGAGCGCCCCCGCGCGGATCGTCAACGTCGCCTCGACCTTCGCCGGCGATCTCGACCTCACCGACCTGCAGTTCGAGCGCCGCCGCTACGACTCGACCAGGGCCTACCGGCAGTCGAAGGCGTGCAACCGCCTCCTCACCTGGGCGCTCGCGCGGCGGCTCGAGGGCAGCGGCGTGACCGCGAACGCCATGGCGCCGGGCCTGGTCATGACCGGCCTCTACCGCGACACCTCCGCGCCGGTCCGGCTGCTGCTCCGGGTGGTCGGGCTCCTCCACGGCCGCTCGCTCGCGCAGGGCGCGGACACCGCCGTCTGGCTGGCGAGCTCCGACGAGGTCTCGGGTCAGAGCGGCCGCTTCTTCGAGCTGCGCAAGGAGGCGCGCTGTCAGTTCCGCGACGAGGCCGTCGAGGAGCGGCTCTGGAGCGCCTGCGAGCGCCTCACCGGAGGGGCCTAGCCATGGCCGCGGAGCGCGAGACCTGGGAGGCCGTCGACCGCTACCTCGAGGGGGTGCTGCCCCTCGCCGACGACGCGCTCGAGGGCGCGCTCGAGGCGAGCGCCGCCGCGGGGCTCCCGGCGATCCAGGTCTCGCCCGCGCAGGGCCGGCTCCTGCAGCTCCTCGCGCTGTCCGTGGGCGCGCGGCGGGTGCTGGAGATCGGCACGCTCGGGGGCTACAGCGCCATCTGGCTCGGTCGCGCGCTGCCCCCGGACGGCCGCCTGGTGACCCTCGAGCTCGAGCCGCGGCACGCGGAGGTCGCGCGGCAGAGCCTGAGGCGGGCCGGCCTCGCGGACCTGGCCCTGCTGCGGGTGGGGTCGGCGGCGGACTCCCTCGCCGCGCTCGAGGCGGAGGGCGCGCCCCCCTTCGACCTGATCTTCATCGACGCCGACAAGGCAGGCATCCCCTCCTACTTCGCGCACGCGCTGCGCCTCTCCCGCCGGGGCTCGCTGATCGTCGTCGACAACGTGGTGCGCGGCGGCGCGGTCGCCGATCCGCAGAGCACCGACGCGAGCGTGCTCGGCGTGCGCCGCTTCCTGGAGGCGGCGGCAGCAGAGCCGCGGGTGACCATCACCGTGATCCAGACGGTCGGGGTGAAGGGCCACGACGGCTTCGCGCTGGTGCGGGTGGGGGAGCCAGGTGAGAGTCACGGCCCGCGCTTGACCAGGAACGCGTCGTCGTAGCCCGCGCTGGTCAGCACCGCTGCCCCGAAGTCGATGCTCCCCCCGAAGCGCCCGGTGAGGAAGGTGTTGCCGGCCGGGTCGACCGCGACCGCGGTGACCATCCGGTAGACGCCGCTCTGCGTGGTGCCGTTCTGCAGCTGCGTCAGGTAGCGCGGCTGCCCGTTCGCGGTGAAGCTCACCACGAAGAGGTCGAGGGCGAAGCCGGGGAAGGGCCCGGAGCCGAGGTCCGTGATGCAGGGGCTGTAGGCGCAGAACGCGCCGACCATGTAGAGGTTCCCCGCCCCGTCCACGGCGATGCCCGTCCCGTACTCCTCGTCGGTTCCTCCGAGTGACTTGGCGAAGTCGAGGGCGCCGGTCGTGTCGTAGCTGATCAGGAAGGCGTCCCAGTTGCCCG
>JAKLHH010000333.1 GCA_022710245.1 Myxococcota bacterium | reverse complement strand
CGGGCGAGCCAGCTCGGCGCGGAGGGGCCGCTCTGCTGCGTGAGCTTGCGCAGGGGCGAGCCAGCTCGGCGCGGAGGGTCAGCTCTGCTGCATCAGCTTGCGCAGCTGGGCGAGCCGGGGCTCGACGTCGTCGCGGTGCACGCCGGGCAGCGACCGCGCCCGCTCCAGGAGCCCCGCCGCCCTCGCCAGCTCAGCCTCCCCGGGCTCGGTGAGCGCGAGGGCGTCCGCCAGGCGCAGGTAGCCGATGCCCTCGTCCGGCCGCCGCGCGATCAGCTCCTCGAAGATCGCCTCGCCGCGCGACCGGTCGCCGGAGAAGCAGAGGAGGTCAGCGAGGTCGCAGCGCAGCTCGTCGACCAGCTCCGGGTCCTCCTCGGTGAGCTGCTCGGCGAGCTGCTCGAAGAGCGCGATCCCCGCCTCCGCGTGGCGCGGCTCCTCGAGCGCCGCCATGCCGAGGAGCTCGCCCAGATCGGTGAGCCACTCGAAGCAGGAGACCGGCCAGCCGAGGTGCTCGTCGATCGCCTCCAGGGTGTGGAGCTCGGTCGGGAGCGCGTCGAGGAGCGCGTGAACCAGCGGCAGCCAGGCCTCGCACGCCGCCGCCGGATCGTCCTCCTCCATCTCCTGGTAGCCCTCCTCGAGCCAGTCGAGGAGCATCTCCTCCGAGGGGCGGTCGGGCAGCAGCCGGCGCCAGAGCTCGCACGCCGCCTGGCAGACGAGGTCGCGCTCGGAGCGCGGGCGCTCGCCAGCCAGCTCCTCGCCGAGCTCCCAGGCGCTCGCGTGGTGCGCCGCGAGCGCGCGGAAGCCCTCGGGCGAGGCGTCGACCCCGAGCGCGACCAGCCGCGCCCGCAGCTCGTCGTCACCGAGCGCGGCGAGCTCTTCGCGGAGCGGCCCGCCAGCCCGGCGCAGGTCGCGCAAGCGCCGCTCGAGCTCCCACTCCTCCGCGTCGGCCACCGGCCGCGCGAGCGCCTGCTCGAGGAGCTCGAGCGCCCTCTCGCGCGCCCCCTCGGCCTCGTCGACGAGCAGCGCCTCGGCGAGGCGCACGTAGCCGATCGCCTCGTCGGGGCGCCGCCCGATCAGCTCCTGCAGCATGCCCTCCCCTCGCGCGCGGTCGCCGGCGAGGCAGAGGAGCTGCGCGAGGTGCACGCGCAGCTCGTCCTTCACCTCCGCGTCCTCGTCGGGGAAGCGGGCGAGGACCTCCTCGCAGAAGCGGACCCCGTCCGCCGGGGGACGCTCTCCCTCGAGCGCCGCCAGGTGAAGATCGCTGGCCACGTCCTCGACCCAGATCGGCATCGCCTCGCCGGTGAAGAGCGCCTCCGCGTCGGCCAGCCGCCGCATCTCGGGCGTGAGTCGGCCGCGCAGCCACTCCCAGATGCTGAGCCAGCGCTCGCAGGCCACCGCGACGTCGTCCTCCTCGCGCGCCTGGTAGCCCTCCTCGGTCCAGTCGACGATCATCTCCTCCGACGGCTGCTCGGGACGGTAGCGGCGCCAGAGCTCGCAGGCGGCGAGGCAGAAGAGGTCCGCCTCCTCTGCCCCCATGCTCCGTGCCCGCGGCTCCCACAGGTCTGCGCCGATCGACCAGGCGCTGCTGCGCCCCTCGGCAGCGCGCGCGAAGCCCTCCGGCGAGCCGTCGATCCCGAAGCGCCGCAGCCGGCCGACCAGGTCCTCGGTCGCGAGCCTCGCAACCCGCGAGGGTGACCAGCCCGGGCCCGACCGTCCCTCCTCCGCGTGCTCGGCGAGCTTCGCGCGCTCGTAGGGACTCATCTCCGGCTCGACCGCCGCCGCGCTGGCCGCGCGGGTCTCGCGCTCGCGCGCCTCGTCCTTCTCCATGCAGCACCTCTTGTACTTCTCGCCGCTCCCGCAGGGGCAGGCGTCGTTACGTCCGACTCGCTGAGCCACGCTGGCCTCCCTTGTCCTCGACGCCTGGCGGAGTCCGCCGGGGTCCTCGGCGCTTCTAGCGGAGTCCGCCGGGCGCGTCAACCGGCGCTGGGCGGGCGCGTCGGCGCGTCGCTCAGCCGAGCGCGCGCGGCCAGACAGAGCCACGGTGAAAGAGGGTGCGGCCCCCCGTGGCCTGGAGCAGCGCCACGGCCAGCGCGCGGGCGCCCCCCTCGCTGGTGGCGGCGCGTCGCTCGTCGTCGGTGATGCCCACCGCGAGGAGCAGCCGCGGCGAGCCGGGCACGATCGCCGCGAGGCGCTCGGCCCAGCGGGCGCGCGCGGGCAGGAGCAGCCACCCCTGCAGGGTGGAGCCAGGGGCGAGCGGCTCCGCGGTCTGCACGATCTGGTAGGGCACGAGCGCGGCCTGCTGGCGGAAGGGGTGCTGCGCGAGGCACCAGAGCTTGCGCAGCACCGCCTCGGTGACCTCGTCTGGCTGGCAGCAGAGCTCCACCGGCGGCGAGGCCTCGGGCCCCGCCGAGGGGTCGACGCTCGTCCACGCCGCGCTCATCCCGGCGGTGACGAGCAGCGGGCCGCCGTCGTCGGCGCCGACCCGGTAGCAGGAGACGTCCACGTGCGGGCGCGCCGAGCCCGGGACGTGAAAGACCGTGTCCTCCGGCCCGACCTCGAGCACCTGGTCGTAGATCGCCTCCAGGAGGCGGGCCTTGCGGTGCAGGCGCACCTCGGCGAGCCGTGCCTCGTCGACCGCGCCGTCCTCGTCGAGCGGCACCACCTCGAGGCAGGCCGCTTCCACGAGCGCTCGCCAGCGGTAGAGCGGCGCCGAGAGATCGCTCGTCAGCGCGGCGCCATCCGCCTCGAGCAGGCGCTCGAGCTCCCGCACCCAGTGCCAGGCCGGCTGGCCGCCCAGGTTCAGCAGCTGCGCGAGCGAGGCGACCTCCTGGCCCTCCTCGACCACGGCCGCGCCCGAGGTGACGGCCGGCCCATCCTCGGCGCTCAGGTGCAGCTCGGCCCCACCCCGCGCGCCGTCGAGGACGAGCGCGTCGACCCAGCGCTGCAGGAGCCGCTCCTCCCGGGCGCGTAGTCCCGGCGAGGCGCCGGTCTCGAGCGCCTCGCAGCGCAGTCGCTGGCGCAGGACCGCCTCGTAGAGGCGGGTCAACCCGGGCACCCGGGCCACGCCCTCGACCACCACCACGGGACGCAGGCCGGCGGCGAGCACCGGCAGCCCGCGGAGGAGCCCGGGCAGCTCGCGGCCGCGATCGCTCGCGGCGGCCGCCAGCTCCGTCGCGCTGGCCCCGGCCACCTGCGGGGCGTTCAGGCCGGTCGCGTCGGTGAGCAGGTGCTGGCCGAAGCGCCGCACCCAGGGGTTGATCACAGGTGGCAGGTCCAGGCGTCCGCTGCGCAGCCCCTGCGGCAGCTCGCGCGGGTGCACGGCCCGCCTCGGCGCCAGGTCCCGCTCCCCTGTCGCCGTCCGCGCCAGCGGTCCGAACGTCTCCTCGCAGTAGAGCCCCCAGGCCACAGCGCGCGTGGCGCGGCCCGCCTCCTCGAGGAGGCCCTCGGGCGTACGCACCGAGCCGCAGGCGAGCGCGAGGGCATCGTCCTGGCGCGCTGGCCGGAGCGCGAAGCAGCGAGGCGCGGCGGCCTCCCCCTCGGGCGCCCCGAGGGCGCTCCAGGGGAGGAGCCACGCCGTGGTCGAATCTTGCATTCCGTATATATGTGCGCTGAAACGACCGCGGCCAGTCCGGTCTGTGGATTGCGCCAGGAGGCGTGGGAGCTCAGAAGGCCTTGCCGTCCACCCAGCCCTCGTTGCCCTCCTGGTCGCGGACCTTGAGGTAGCCACCCTTCTTCTCGAGGACGCGAACCCGGGCGCCGGCGCCCACCTCCTGCCTGGTGACGCTCTTCGCGGCGACGGTGGGCGCGGCCGCCGACGGCGCGGCCTGCAGCTTCACCGCGCGGCGCGGCGCCGCCTTGTAGATGGCGTCGAGGCGCGCGCGGTCCCCCTGCTTCTCGGCGACCACGTTCGCGCTGAGCTGCTCGAAGGCGCGGCCGGCGCTGGCCACCGTGGGGCGCTGACCCGGCTGCGTGTAGAAGTGCCCGGTCACGTGGATCACGTAGCCGTCCTGGTGCTTGAAGCGGACGCCGAGCACACCCGAGTCGGCGCCGTAGCGCTTGGCCACCGCGTCGGAGTCCATCAGCACCTCGACGCGCTTCGGGTCGAGGATCTTGAAGAGGTAGCCCCCGCCCGCGAGCTGCCACTGCTGCGCGGCCCCGGAGCCGAGCTTGCGGAGCAGGCCGCGCTGCCCGCGAGCGCGCATCGGGAAGATCTCCTCGGTCGAGGTGCGGCCCGTCCAGGCGATGGTGCGCGGGAAGATCTTCTCGACCAGCTCGTGCACCGCGTGGTCGGTGGTGTAGAGAAACCCGCCAGCGGCCACGAAGCGGCGGACCCGGTCACGGGCGGCAGCCGACATGGTCCCGCGGCAGTTCACCATCAGCACCTGCTGGCTGTGGAGCGGCAGCCCCGGGATCTCGTCGGGCTGCACCACGACGAACTTCATCTGGGCCTTGCGCAGCACCTGGTCCATGTGGTCGGCGGAGCCGGTGACGACCACCACCTCGGCCTGCCTGACCTTCTCGAACCGGTTGAGGTGATAGGCGTCCTGAGCGAGGGCCCGCGCCTCGAGGATCAGCAGCGAGACACCGGCGGCGGCGAGCAGGCAGGTGAGCGCGGCGAGGAGCTTGAGCTTGCGGTTGATCGTGTTGGCCATGCCCCCTCAAACGCACCGAGAGGCGATCCGGTCTACGTTGCGTCCGCGCCGGCGCGACGCGTCACCCGCGGAGCGAGCGCCAGGGGCTGCGCCGCGCTATACCTCTCCACGGATGGCGCGGTGGAGGGCAGGCGCCACCCTCGAGTGCACCTGAGGTGAGTGAGCGCCTCGCTTGCGCTGACCCGAAGCAGCGCTCTACAGTTGATCCACTACAGCAGCGAGGCCAGCCCATGCGTGCCCTGAGATCGATCGGGCTCCCCCTCCTCCCCCTCCTCTCCCTGCTCCTCTGCGCTGACTGCAAGGACGGCGCGACTCCCGTCGACGCGGCCCTGCCGGACAGCCATCACCTCGAGGCCGCCCCCGCCCTCGAGAGCCGGGCGCACGACCTGGCCAGGGACCGCGGCCCGGACGGCCCGAGCAAGCCGGGCACCTGGAAGCAGATCGCGGGCGCGCCGGTGCTCTACATCCACACGCTGACCCTGCTCCAGAACGGCGACGCGCTCATCGTCGGCGGCTTCCGCGACGACCAGGGCAGCGATGTCCCGCAGAGCGCGGCCTACCGGTTCGTCGTCGCGGAGGGGAAGTTCGTCGACGCGGGGACGATGAACGCGCCGCGCGCTTACCACACGGCGACCCTGCTCGCCGACGGGCGCGTGCTGGTGGTCGGCGGCCAGTCCAGCGTGTCCGGTGGCTACCTCGGCTCGACGGAGCTCTACGACCCGACCAAGCCGGCCGGCTCGGCCTGGAGCGCGGGCCCGACCCTGCCGATCACCCTCGCCGAGCACGCTGCCACCGCGCTCAAGGACGGGCGGGTGCTGATCACCGGCGGCTGGATCGACGGTCTGATGTCGGACAACCGCCTCTTCCTCTATGATCCAGCGGCGGGAGGCTGGGCGTTCCCCACCGTGTTCCTCAACGAGCGCCGCCGCCGCCACACCTCCACGCTGCTCACCAACGGCAAGGTGCTGCTCGCGGGCGGCATCCAGGGGACAGGGAACACCTACGCCTATACCTACCTCGACAGCCTGGAGGTCTACGATCCGGCGACGGGTACCTCCACGGTGTCGACCGCTAAGATGGAGATGCCGCGGATGGCGCACAGCGCGGACCTCCTCGCCGACGGTCGCGTCTTGATCGGCGGCGGCATCTGCTTCAGCTGTCCGGGCGCGCAGAGCGCCGACGACCTCTATGATCCCGCGACCGACCAGACCCGGCCCATCCCCCACTACGCCGCGCGCGTGTCGTTCCACGCGGCCTCGCGCCTCCAGGACGGGCGGGTGCTCTTCGTCGGCGGCATCGACTCGAGCACGGCGAGCCCGACGGCGAGCACCGTCGTGTTCGACCCGCGAGGCGTCGGTGCCTGGGTGCCCCAGCCTGACCTCAGCGCGTCACGAAGCGCGGCCAAGGCGGTGACGCTCCTCGACGGGACGGTGCTGGTGGTCGGCGGCGGTGGCTCGAACGGCGTCCCGGATCCGGACTTCGCCGAGCGCTTCTATCCCTGAGTCCCCTCGAGTCCGGCGGCGCTTGCCTCGCACGCCGCTCTCCCTCTACAGTTGAAGGTGCTTCACTGGTAGAGAGGTCCTGATGCGAGCCCTGTCCCGGCTGCCGGCTGTGCTCCTCGGTCTCGGTGTCCTCGCCGCGTGCGACAAGAGCAGCGCACCGAGCGACGCGGCGCTCCTCGACGGCCCCCGCGCGGAGGGCGGACGGGACGCGGCCGGCGAGCCACGCGCCGACCGGCGCGACCTCGGTCCGGACGGGCCAAAGAAGCCTGCCGAGTGGAAGACGATCAAGAGCGCCCCCGCGCTCCGGTTGCACGGCGCTGCCTTGCTGAAGAACGGCGACGTCCTCATCGTCGCGGGCCAGGCCTTCGACGCCGTGGCGGATCACACCTACGACAACGCGGCGGCCTGGGTCTACCGGACGGCCGAGGACCGCTTCGTCTCCGCGGGGACCATGGCCACCGCCCGCTTCTGGCACACCGCGACCACGCTGCCCGACGGCCGCGTCCTCGTCGTCGGCGGCGAGACCAGCACCGGCAGCCCGAGCTACTACCTGCACTCGGCAGAGCTCTACGACCCGGCTAAGCCGGAGGCCTCCGCCTGGACGCTCGCCGCGAAGCCCCCCACGCCGATCGCCCAGCACACCGCCACGCTGCTCCCGAGCGGCAAGGTGCTGATCGCCGGCGGCTGGACCAGCGGGTTCGACTCGACGAAGAACCTCCTCCTCTACGACCACACCTCGAACACCTGGGAGCAGTCAGCCACCCCGCTCGTCGTCGGCCGGCGCCGGCACACCGCCACCCTGCTCCCGAGCGGCAAGGTCCTGCTGGCGGGCGGCGCGCAGGGCACCACCAGCGACCCTTACAAGTGGACCTACGTCGACAGCCTCGAGGTCTTCGATCCGGCCAAGAACATCTCGGTCCCCTCCGCGGCTGTGATGAGCATGGGCCGTGCTCACGCCACCGCAGAGCTCCTGATCGACGGGCGCGTGCTCCTCATCGGCGGCAGGTGTCTCGGACCCGGGTGCAAGAGCAGCTCCCAGTGGGTGGACGATCTCTACGATCCCGTGACCGACAAGATCACCGCGGTCAATCACTACGCCGGTCTCCCCCAGTTTCACGCGAGCGCCCGGCTCCACGATGGACGGGTGCTCGTCGTCGGCGGCGACGTCGGCGAGACCGTCACCGCCTTCTCGGTCAGCTCCAACTCGTGGCAGCAGCTGCCGAGCCTGGCCACGGGCCGCACGTTCCACACGGCCACTCTACTCCTCGACGGGAGCGTGCTGGTCGTCGGGGGCGACAAGCCCGAGGACTTGGTCCAGCTCGTCGACACGGCCGAGCGGCTCTATCCCTGAGCGGAGCGTGTACCATGGCACCTGCGAGAAATGCGACACCCTGCCCTTCGGCGACGAGCTCTACGATCCGGCGCTCGACAAGGTGAGCATGATCACGCACCCGGGCGGATTTCCGTGGCACCGCGGGGCGAGGAGGCTCCTCGACGGGCGCATGCTCTGCA
>JAKLHH010000332.1 GCA_022710245.1 Myxococcota bacterium | reverse complement strand
GGAGTACTGCACGAACATGGACGGCGACCTCATCAGCTACGACTGGTACCACCTCGAGCAGAAGACCTACCAGGCGCTCGAGCGCTTCCGCCAGGCGGGGCTCGCCTGCGACAAACCCTACTGGCGCTACCTGCGCGCCTATCACGCCCCCGGCGCGGACCCGAAGAACAGCGAGTCGGACCTGCGCTGGGACGCCCTCGCCAGCCTCACCTACGGCTTCACCGGCGTCTCCTGGTTCCTGTACCAGATCACCGGCAGCAGCGCCGACCTCGCGCCTGCCTTCTTCGACAGCGCCGGGAGCTTCTCGGCGACGAAGACCAGCCTCTTCACGGCGGCGGCCGCCATCAATCAGGAGCTGCGTAACCTCGGCCGTGCGATCACCCAGCTGCGGAGCGTCGACGTCCGCTACGTCGCCTCGCTGCTGCAGCCGATCGCGACCAAGCCCTGGACGCCCGGCGCGGGCGGCAATCCTCACCTCGCGTCCGTCGGCCCGAAGCCGGGCGAGCTGTTCCTCGATCTGCTGGTGGGCTTCTTCGAGGACGACGCCGGCGAGCCCTACGTCATGGTCCAGAACGTGCGGCACGCCAACGCGGACTTCCCGCTGAACAACGCGCTCCCCGGCACGGCCCGCCTCGTGTTCGACTTCTCCACCGCGCCCGCGACGCTCGATCGGACGCGGGTCGAGGTGCTGGACAAGGTCAGCGGCAAGGTGACCACGCTGAAGCTCACGGCGCTCGGTGGCGACAAGGCGCAGCTGGACGCGCTGCTCGAAGCCGGGGACGCCGTCCTCTTCAAGCACCCCACCGGCAGGCCCTTCGTGCTCGGCCCCTGAGTCCGGCCAGGAGTCATCGAACGGTCGTAGAGGACCTCGAACTTCAGCTGCGGGCCTTCGTCAGCCACGAAGGACCATTGGCGGACGGCGCGCTCGACACACTCCGCGACCGACGGAGGCAATCCGTGCTGGCGTAGATCCTGGAGCTTGCCGCCGGCGATCGAGACCGTGAGGTAGCCCTTGAAGCCGCCGGACCGATGGCGCTCCGGGCGGGCGGCGGGATGGCGCTCGACGCCGAGAGCCCTGAACTCACACACGCAGCTGGAGAGCGTCTGCTGGCGGTGGTCGACCTGCAACTTGCGCTCCCGGGCGCGGCACTCCGTCGCCGTCCGCTGACTCGCCTCCACCCTCTCGCGCAGGCCTCGTGCCTCCGACTCCAGCTGCTGGACGCGCGCCTGGAGCCCTCGGGCTCGCCCACGTTCGCAGCCGGCAGGGCTCGCCGCCGCGACGACCATCGCCAACCTCAGCAGGACACGGTGTCGTTGACCGCTGACCGAGAGAGCGCGCGCGAACGATTCAAGACCGGACATGACCACCTCCATGGCAGACGCGCAGATCAGCGCACGCAGGTCCCCGACTCTGGAACGCAGAGGTTGTCGTGGCAGTGGTAGCCTGGCGGACAGGCGACGGCGCTGCTGCAGCCCTTGCTGCAGAAGGCCTCGCTCGAGTCCAGCACGACGCACTCGCCCCCCGGCTCGCTGCAGGCCGGCTGCTCGGGACGGCAAGGGGCGCAGAGCTCGCCCGAGGGGTACTCGCAGATCTGGCCGCTCGTCCCCGAGGGCACGACACAATCGGGGGTCTCGCAGCACTGCGCGTTGAACATGAAGAAGTAGCAGGCGCAAGGCGTGCTCGGACGGCTACCGTCGGAGAGCTCGACGCACTGCGCGGACCACATCCCGCTCGAGAGGCAGCTCCTCTGGCCCCACCCGCAATAGAGAGCGCCGTCGCACCACTGCTTCTGTCCCGGAACGCACTCCTGTCCCGGCTTGGGGCTCGGGGGCGGCGTCGCGGCGGGGCTGGGGGCCGGAGCCGGATCGGGGCTCTTCGGGGAGCAGACCAGCAGGTGAAGGACATCGTCGACGGAGCACTGCCAGCTGGAGGTCCCCTCGGGCGAGTTCCCGGGGTTCGGCGGAAAGGCCGAGGTGCAGCTCCAGCTCGACGAGGCGGGGGCCCAGGTGCAGGTCCACCCGTCGCCACCCGGGTGAAGGTCCTCGCTCCCCTGCGTGGTGCAGACGTAGCTGGCGCTCCAGACGCAGGCCCAGGCGCCGCCGCCCGTCGGAGTCGGCAGCGGCTGCTGGCACTCGCTGAGGTCCTGCGAGCAGTCCCAGAGGTCAGCGCAACGGCACACGACCTGTCCGTCCGGGTCGCCCGTGCAGACCAGCTTGTCGCGGGTGCAGCATGCCGAGGGATCGGTGCAGACCTCTGTGGGTGGCAGGTCGCGGCTGGCGCCTGGCTCCTCGCTCACCTGTCCTCCGCAGCCACCGAGGATCGTCAGCATTGCTCCCAGCCAGATACGGGAGTGCATGGCAGCTCCGTGCGCAGTCTACCCGAGGGGGGCAGCAAGCGAGGTGCCAGCCACGCGGCCAGCGCGCCTGACCCGACTTCATGCGGTCCGATACTGGTTTGGCCACCTGTGCCGATCAGACCATGGCGTGACCGGTCGGCAAGAGCTTGCCAGGTCACGCTCGCGTCTCCCGTCGCTTCGCGCTGATCTGCTGGCGGCCGAGTTGGGATGCGGCTTGCATCGCTGACGGCAGGAGGCCTCGATGGGAGCATCAACCACCGCCCTCGCCGCGCGCTCCGAGCAGCGCGCCCTTCCACGCTATCCGCTCGAGGTCCCGGTGCGCTTCACCAGTGACACGCTCGGCTTCGAGTGTGAGGCGGAGCTGGCGGACTTCAGCGAGCAAGGCGTCTTCGTCCGCAGCGACCTCCTCGAGCCGGTCGGGACTCGGGTTACCCTGCGGCTGTCTTTCGACGAGGGGGAGCCAGTCCAGCTCGAGGGGGCGGTGGTCTGGGCGACGGAGCGTGGCCCCAAGGGGCCGGGGATGGGTATCCTGCTCTTCGGCACGCCGCAGGGCTATCTGCGACGGCTCGTCGACCTGGTCGCCGATCTGCGCGCGTTCTCCGAGAGCACGACCAATCACTGACCCGGCGAGAGCCGCGGTCCTGTCCTGCCTGCCCTCAGGCACCCGAGGCCACCGCCTGCACCAGCTGGACCGCGGCGGAGAGCGCCTCGGCGTCCGCCGGGTCAGCGGCTCGAAAGAAGGCAGCCTCGAGCGAGATCAGTGGTGGCGAGCCGCCTGCTCACCGTGGCGCTCGCCTCGCCGCCCGAGCGGTCGCCCTACGGGCGCGCCTGCTCGGTGATGAGCACGATCTCCTGCCGGCCATCGCGTTCGGCGAAGACGAAGCTGCGCTCGGAGTACGGAAGGGCGGTGATGCCGGTCACGCACTGCGCGTGACAGATCGGCCGACGCCGGTCGCAGCCGAACGCGAGCTTCCACTCACCCACGCAGGCTGGCAGGAGATCGCGCCCGGGCGGTGGCGGACGGACCGCACGCGGTGGCGTCGCGCTGTCGTCGGAGAGGAGGAACGCGCGGGCCCCGGGCGCGAGCCGTCCCCTGGCGACCGCTGCCCGCGCCGCGGCGAGCGGCGGTGGCGGGCCGTGCGGTGCGGCGCTGAGCGCGCGCACCGCAGCCCCGAGCGAGGGCGCATCGGCCAGGTAGTAGCCGGCGAGCTCGTCGGCGCCGAGCTCGGTGCGACTCGATGGCTCGACCTGGCGCGGCGCGAGGTAGGCCGCGCACGCGTCTCCACGCGCACCGGGCGCACCCAGGAGCACGTCAGTCCGGCCATCGGCGTCGACATCGACGAACCGAACCTGCCAGGCCTGCTCGTGGCGGGCGAGCCGGCGGGCGCTGACCGCGACGCCCTCGATGGTGATCATCCAGGCCGCTTGCTCCTCGAAGCCCGGCTTGCCGCGCCGGACCACCGCGACGGCGATCACGCCTCCCGCCGACGAGAGCGGGGCTTCGGAGAGCACCTCCGGTCGGGAGAGCAGGTCCGCCGCGATCCGGTGGGTCTCCTGGCTCGGCCGGCGCGCGGGCACAGCCGCGGGCACGCCGTGGGAAGGGAGGTGAGGAGACGCCGGCCGAGCGTCGATCACCCCGTCGAGCTGGTGCCCACGCCCGCTCCGGCGCAGCGAGAGCAAGCCTTCGTCAGAGGCGCAGAGCTCACGCTGACAGGGCCAGCCGCCGTATCCGCGCACCAGGCTCAACACGCGGCCGAGCATGGGTGCGCGAGGCAGCTCGCCAGGGGTGAGCAGCACCGACTCGATGAAGTAGCGATCCTGTCGGATGACCGAGTAGGTGAGCCCCTCCGCGGGGACCGCGCGCAGCAGAGCTCGCGTGCTTTGACCCGCGCGCTGCAGCAGCGCCGCGAGCTCTGCCCTGGGCGGACCGCTCGCGGGCCGCCGCTGGAGGGCGCGTCGGCGGGCGTCGAGCTCGCCGTCGCTGCGCGCGCCAGCCAGCCGCAGGCTGACCTCGAGGTCCTCGAGCCCGTGCGGCGTCCAGCCCCGGCGCAGGCGGATGGGGACGACGCCGAACAGCCCCGCGCGCTGTCCCGGCGCGGCCAGGCTCTCCACGCGGAGATAGACCATCCCGTTCGGCGCGTCGATCGTGTGGCCAGCGACACGCGCCGCGCTCGGCCAGCTCACGCCCTCCTCCAGCAGGCTGGTGCTCCCGGAGTCGTCGACGAACCACGGCGCGCGCGCGGCCTCCTTGGTCCCGAGGACCACCAGCCAGCCCGGGTTCGCTGCGGCCGCGCGTGCCAGAGGCCCCTCCTTGCCGCCGCTCCGCGGGTCGGGCAGCGGGGTGAAGGCGCCGCCCGATCCGTCGACCCGGATCGGCGGCACGTGCGCGCGCGAGAGCAGGCGCGCGAGACCGGGCGGTCCTGCCGCGGGAGGCGCTGAGGGCGCTGGACACCGCGGCAGCGCGCGAGAGCGGCAGGACCCGGCGCCAAGCACCAGGAGCAGCCCGGCGACGACGACGGACAGGCGCGGCGCGAGCAGCGATCGGACGCGGAGGCGCGGGCACGCTCGACCACGATCGGTCAGGAGCTCCACCATGGTGTGGTCCTCTCAGGTACCCGAGGCCACCGCCTGCACCAGCTGGACCGCGGCGGAGAGCGCCTCGGCCTCCTGCAGGTCAGCGGCTCGAAAGAAGGCAGCCTCGAGCGCCGCCAGGGTCCGTGGCTCTCGCAGCCAGAGCAGCACCTGTGCTCGGGCTGGCGCGTCCGGGGCGTGAGGCTGCGCGTCGAGGGGGGAGCGGCACCACGCGTCGATGAACGCGGCGACGGGGAGCGGCCCCTCGCTGAGCGCTGGCTCCTCGAGGAGCTCGCGCAGCTCCGGCCGGAGGTCAGGGAGCACGCGGGCGAACGAGCCCGCGGCCGCCGTCGCCGAGAGCGGCGCCCGGGCCAGCAGGCATCTCCAGCAGCCGGCGAGGAACCCCTGGACCGCCTCACGCTCCGGCTCGCCCCACGACGCCAGGCCGGAGGCCTCGAGGCGCGAGGCCAGCGCCTCGAGCAGCGGCACCGCGTCCAGCAGGTGGAGCCCGAGCAGCTCGAGCAGCCGCGGGAGGACCCGCTGCAGGCCCGCAGCGTCGTCGACCCACGAGGCCGACAGGTAGACGAGGCCGTCGGCGAGGGTCCAGTCCTCGAGCGGAGTCGCCCGCAGGCGCGCTTGCTGGTCCCCGAAGTCCCTGTCGTCGATCCCGTAGCCGAGGAACACACGCCGGGACGAGGCGCGGGGGAACACTCGACGCACCTCCTCCGCGAGCGGGCCCAGCAGCTCGAAGCCGGGATCGGTCTGCCGAGGACACATCAACGCCTCCCTGGGAAGGCTCAGGGGAACATCTTGTTGAAGTTGTACCAGATCATCTCGAAGTCGAAGAAGGCCTCGAACTTCGGCTGCAGGTAGTCGGTCTGGATGCCTCGCTCGTAGTCGCTGTAGCGCGCCCAGGGGGCCGCGAGCTGCCTCCCGTCGGCCAGGGTGCCTCTCGCCGCGTCCGCCCCCTCGGCCCACCGCTTGCTGTTGCTCAGCCGCATCCAGACGTCGACCTCCCGATAGCGGCTGTCCCAGCTCTCGTAGCGCGCGGGGTCCTGAACGTAGGCGAAGGAGTGGCTCATCTCGTGGTGGACCTCGACCCGCGCGAGGCCTGGGCGGAGGTAGATCTTGGGACCTCCCGTGCGATTGAAGAGTCCGTTCGTCATCTCGGTCGCCGTCGTGGGGTACTTCGACTCGATGTAGGCCACGGCCCGGTCACCGCTGAAGACCTCGACCTTCATCGTGCGCCCGGCGCCGGCCATGTACCTCGTCAGCCGCTCGATGTACTGCTCGGTGGAGAGCCGCGAGGAGGCAGCGACGCCGAAGGTCCTGTAGCCCGTCGCGGTGGTGCGCCAGCTGTAGTACTCGGTGACGCCGTAGCGGGTGCTCCCCGTGTAGATCAGGCCTTCCTGTGCCCGGACGGCCCAGAGGGCCGGGTGGAAGCTCCCCACCAGGGCCATGAAGCGGATGAAGCGGGCGTCGAAGGAGCTGGCCCACCAGTCGGAGATCTTGTTCCACTCGTACTCGGCCGAGGAGATGGACCGTGCATCGGCGGCTGGCCGGACCCCGAGCTCGTCGAGGATGAAGCGGCATCGCTGTCGGCTCGCCGTGGCTCGCTCCTCCGCTCGCTGCGTGGCCGCCGTGGCGAACGACCCGCTGTCGGCGAGGTTCGGATTGCTCGCCAGGGACCAGGCGTCGTCCATCGCCTCCGCCCGGGTCTTCTTCGGGTCCTCGCGGCAGAGCTGCTGCACCTGCTCGGAGCTCGCCAGGCCGTTCTTGATGGCCGAGCCGTCGGGCAGCACGATCATGACGGTTGGGCTGTCTTGGTTTTCCATCAGTCCCTCGCAGCAGGAGAAAGCAACCGCCGTTCCAGGGCCACGATCGCTGGCGTTCCCGAGAAAGGGAGGTGAGCTGGCCCACGGATCGGGCAAGGGGCTGCTTCGGGGAGGCGAGGTCTTGCCAGCCGCGATAGCGTTTCCCGGCCTCGTCATGGGAGTGTCACGTCGCGGCGGGTGCTCACCAGAGACCAGCGTCCGTCACACATGGCTCAGCCCGCGCCAGGCGGTGACCCCCGCCTGACCCACCGTGGACCGACCCCATCGCGAGCCTAGGCTCGAAGGACGCAACGGGGGCAGCAGCGCGAAGCACCCAGTCGAGGAGAAGCCCGGTGGCAGCGAGCTTGCATCCGAAGCGGGTCATGACGCCGCGCTCGATGCTCCTTGCCCTCGTGCTCTGCCTCGCCGGCGCCGCCCACAGCGCGCCTCGTCGTCGCGTCCCCTCGCCTCCGGCGGGGCTCCGCGCGCGCATGGAAGCCGCGCGCGCCGAGCGAGAATCATCGCCGGGCCGGCAGACTCGGACTCAGACGCAGACTCCTTCGCTGCGCACGCGTCACCCGGCCGCCGGTGAGAGGCTGGTTCGAGAGCTCCTCGACGAGCTGGCGGTGCCGGCCGCGCCCGGTCGCGCCGCGGGCACCTCGCCGTGGAGCGGTGACCGGCTGCGCGTGCGGCGCACCTCCAGCAGCCTCGTGGCCCACCGCCGCGACGCTCTCGGCAACAGCCTGCTGGTACGCACCTCCCTGCCGGGGGACGCCCTGACGGTGATGAGCCGCGAGGTCCTCGGCCGCGCGCTGAGGTGCACGCGCTACCACGCGCGAGCGGGCCTGACCGAGCACACCGTCACCACCGTGGGCGCGGACGGCGGCGTCGAGTGGTTCGAGAGCAGGCAGGACGCGGGGCAGGGGATCTGGGAGC
>JAKLHH010000331.1 GCA_022710245.1 Myxococcota bacterium | reverse complement strand
CCTCGCGGCGCTCCGCGACGCGCCGGGATCACGCAGGGGGTGCCCCGTCCTCGCGGCGCTCCGCGACGCGCCGGGATCACGCAGGGGGTGCCCCGTCCTCGCGGCGCTCCGCGACGCGCCGGGATCAGGCAGGGGGTGCCCCGTCCTCGCGGCGCTCCGCGACGCGCCGGGATCAGGCAGGGGGCACCAGCCGCTGGCTGGTCTCGCGGCGCGCCACGCGCCGCCTATCTGCTGATCAGGGTGGTTGCTGATCGGGCATCGGGTTCGGTCATCTAGCCCGCCCGCCGGTAGCGCAGGAGGCTCTGGACCGCCCAGTCGTAGTCCATCGCCTCGCCCTGCCAGCGCGTGAGCCCGGTCTGCGGACCGATGGCGATCCCGAGCTCTCGGTTGCGGCGAGCGAGCGCCCGGCAGTCGGTTTCTGGTGGGACCGGGCTCGCCGGAAGCAGGTCACCGCCGGGAGCGCGGAAGCGCAGCGCGGCGGGCGCGCGCCCGTCGACGCGGAAGCCGCCCTCGTGCAGCGCCCAGTGGTGCGCCCTGCAGACCCGGATCAGGTTCGGCAGCCTGGTCTCGCCGCCGTGCACCCAGTGCTCCACATGATGGACCACAAGCCCATGGCGCGCCGCGCAGCCAGGAAAGGCGCAGGTCTCGTCGCGACTCCGGAGCGCCCGCCAGAGCGGGGCAGAGACGCCGCGCGTGCGCCGTCCCGGCCCGAGGAGCTCCCCCTCCTTGCCGTGAGGCAGCGTCACCACCGGCGAGGAGCAACAGAGCCGTCGCACCGTCTCCGCGGGGAGCCTCCCCGGTCCCCCCTCGAGCCCGCAGCGGCCGATCGGCGCATCCCCCGCCAGCAGCTCGGCGTCCACGTGCACGACAACCTCGAAGCGGCCCTCGCGACCGCGCGACCGTTCGCCGCTACCCGCGAGGGCCCACTGTGCGACGAGCCCCAGCGCATGTGGGCGGCAAGGCCGTCTGATGGACCATGCGCGCCGATGTGCTGCGTGGGAAATCGATGGGCTCGAGAGGCATTGTCCTACCGGGTCGAGCGGTACCGCCGCTGAAGCTCCTCGATGGCGCGGCGGTACTCGTCGGCGATGTCGGCCATCGAGAGATGGATGTACTGGAGCGTCGTCTTGCCGTCGGCGTGGCCCATCATGCGTTGGAGGATGGGGAGCCGCACACCGGCGCGAGCCATGTCGGCGCCGAAGGTGTGGCGGAAGCGGTGCGGATTTGCTCGGGCTATGGCTTGGTCACGCCGGCGCTGTCGAAAGAGGCTGCGCAGGCCGGCGGCAGTCATTGCGCGGCCGCGCTTCGCGCCCTGCAGGACGACGAACAGTCGCGGCGTCGAAGAGTCGGTGGGCCGCTCCCAGTGCACGTAGTCGGCGACCGAGCAGGCGACCAAGCTCGGTAGCGGCAAGACGCGGTCCCGCTCACCCTTGCCGCGGACACGGAGCTGTCCGTCCTCGAAGAGCACGTCGCCCGGCTCGAGCCGGAGGACCTCGGCGGAACGCAGCCCACACAGAAGCATCAAGTGCACGATGGCGAGGTCGCGATATCGCCGCAGGCTGCGCAGGAAACGACGGACCTCCGCGCTCGACAGCGGCTCGACGATCCGCCGGGGCACCTTGACGCGCAGCTTGGGACGACGCGAGCGCGCGAGCGCGTGCAGCCCCAAGTAGTGATCGCGGCCGCGACCACGATAGTGCGGCGCGGGCCCAAGGCCGGAGACGGTTTCCAGGTCTTCGCCGGTGGAGAAGCGGTACAGCAACCGCGCTGTCGTCAGTCGGCGGTTGATACTGCTCGGCTGCGCGCCCGCGACGCGCTGAGCGGCCACGTAGTCGAGCAGCTTGGCCGCCGTGACCGCGCGTAGCGCGAGCCGGTGACGCCGCAGCCAGCGGTACAACGTGACCAGGTCGAAGCCATAGGCACGCAGGGTCGCGGGGGAAAGCCCACGAACCACGAGCGCCGTCAGGAAGCGGTTGGCTTCGGCGATGGGCCGGCGGCCATCGAACAGCCAGTAGCGGCCGTCCTCATCCAGCCGAAGGCACACGCCTGCTCTGGGGCCTCGCGTCACCGGGCCTCTCCGTCGGGAACGAGGCGGAGTTGTCGCAGGTCACCGAACTCGCCAACACCGCGGATGCGCCTGCCGCGTCGACGGCGGCGCCCGCGCTCTTGCACCTCGACGTGGTAGAAGAGTGACCTCGCGCCAATGCCAAGTTCGTCGGTGAGGCCGAGGCAGAAGCCTGCTTGCTGGGCGTCCACAGACAACACAACACGGAGGGGCGTGTCGAGCCAGAGCGCCAGGCTCTCGAGGAAAGTCGAGGCGACGCGTTCGTGCTGCACCCGTGCCGGCGGCGGCAGGATGGCCCGGAGCAGCTCGTCGGGACCGTGGGTCAGAAGGACGCGGGTCCATCTCGCCGAGGGCGAAAGCACCATCTTGTAGGTCTCCATCGGGTCTCCATGTGCCGTCGGCCTTGAGCGCGTCCAGCGCGGGCGCGGCTGAACCGTCGGGCGGAGAGCATTGAGCACGAAGAGCAACTTTCTCTCGACCCACATCAGGTACAGCCAGCGCCTCCGCGCGCTTGCGCGCCCGGCGGTCGCGCTGCTTCTCCCGACGATCGCGCCGGCCGTCCTCGCCGAGGCTACGCTCATAGCGCGCGACAGCGGCTCGATGCATGGCCGCCTCCGCTGCGTCCCGACAATCGTCTCCGCAGTACCCCTGCCCCTGGTAATCGCTCCGGCAAATGTAGAAAACGTCGGCACACAGCAGGCAGGTCAGCTCGTAGAGGGGAACGCTCGTGTCCATCCGCGGCTGCGGGCAGACAGGAACTGGACGGCAACAACCGGATCAGAGAGACTCCCCCCGTGCAGTCCTCCGCGGCCTGTACCGTGAGGACCCGGGGTGCCACCCGGGTCCTCACATCCCATCCTCCGCCACCCCGATGTAACCCGGTCCCGGCACGGTCGCGACTTCCCGACCCAGCCAGTGGACCCAGGCGCACCGTCGAAGGGGAAATGGCCGGTTAGATCTCAAGAAGAAAGCGCTGCTCGACGAAGAATTTGCCCTTCCTCGCGGAGCGTCCGCAGGACGCGAGCAGGGCAAATTGTTGGTCGCGGCAGCGTCGCCCGACCGCCCGACCTGGGCGGCGCCGCGACAATTAGCCCTTCCTCGCGGAGCCCACGGAGCACGCGAGCAAGGCGACTTCGCACTTCCTCGCGGAGCCCACAGAGCACGCGAGCAAGGCGACTTCGCACTTCATCGCGGAGCCGATTTTGATTAAGGCGCACTCCGTTAGACCGGGGGGGGAGTGACAATGGTCGCTGAGCATCGACACGGGCGTGGGCGAGGCTTGAACCTCCGACCGATCCGCGCCAAGCTCGCGCCGGCGCGCGATGGAGGCGACGCGAACATGAGACGATGGCCCCTGCTCGGCGCGAGCCTGCTCGCGCTGCTCCTCTCTTCCTGCAGCGCCAGCGTCTCGCGCTACGTGCAGCGCGGGATCAACTGGTACCACGCCGGCAACTTCCCCGCTGCGCTGGCGGAGCTCCAGCAGGTCGAGGGCTACGAGCTCGGGCCCAGGCCCCGCGTGCGCTACCTCGCTTATCGCGGCCTCGCGCACCTGCGCCTCGGTCAGCGGCCTCTGGCCCACCAGTACCTGAGCCGGGCGCTCTCGACCTACCGCGCGGGCCCGCCCGGCTGGTTGCCGCCCGACATCGCCCTCGAGGTGGAGCAGGCGCTGCAGCACCTGGACGGCGCGCCTGGCTCGCCGAGCGCCACGCCGCCGGCCGAGCCCCCGGGCACGGAGACGATCCAGTGAGCGCCGTGCGCGCCTGCGCCGGGCTCGCCGCTGCCGGCGTGGCGGGCTATGCTTCACGAGGAGACGAGACCGCGAGCGCCAGGCGGCGCCCGCCCGAGGCGCCCGAGCCGTGATCATCCCCATCGGCGACCAGCCCAACCCGCGCGGCACCCCCTGGGTGAACTACGCCCTGATCGCCGCCAACGTCCTCATCTTCCTCTTCCTCAGCCTGCCGCTCATGCTGCGCTCGGTGGATCTCGACGACCCGGCGGCCCAGGAGTACCTGCGCCAGCTGCTGCAGCGCTACCCCGACGCGGGGCTGCACCAGCTCGCCGCCGAGCTCCGCGGCATGTCCGCCTACGACTTCCTGCTGATGCGCTGGGGCTACCGCCCCGCCGATCCGTCGCCGCTGACGCTCCTCACCTCGATGTTCCTCCACGGCGGCTGGCTGCACCTGCTCGGCAACATGCTCTTCCTCTGGATCTACGGCGACAACGTCGAGCACCGCCTGGGGCGGATCGGCTACCTCTCCGCGTACCTCGCGACCGGCGCCCTCGCCGCGCTCGGCTACGGCCTCTTCGTGCCGGCGTCCGCAGGGAACGTGCCGATGGTGGGCGCCTCGGGGGCGATCTCCGGCGTCCTCGGCTTCTACTTCCTCTGGTTCCCGCGCAACCGCGTGCGCCTGCTGGTGCTCCTCTTCCCCTTCATCTTCACCTGGCGCGTCAGCGCCCGGCTCGTGCTCGGCTTCTATCTGCTGATCGAGAACCTGCTGCCCTTCCTGCTGCAGCCGGCCGGGGGGAGCGGCGTCGCGCATGGCGCACACATCGGCGGCTTCGCCGCGGGGCTGCTCGGCGCCTTCCTGGTCAACCAGATCTCGGGCGCGCAGCGGCGGCGCGAGGCGCGCAGCCTCGGCGAGCCGGGAGCGCCCGGGACGACGACGGCCACGAGCGGCGGCCCGGAGAGCGTCCTCGCCGCCGCGCAGGAGGGCGATCCGCACGAGGCGCTGCGGCGCTACCTGCGCCTGCTGCCCTCGGAGCGCCGACAGGTCCCCGGCGCGCTGGTCGCCTCGCTCGGCGATCTCCTCGCCGGCGACGGCCAGACGGACGCGGCGCTCGCGCTCTACCAGCAGGGGATCGCGGATCACCCGCGCGGCCCTGGGCTCGACCGCCTCTTCCTCGGCGTCGGCCTCGCGCTCCTCCACGGCAAGGGGCGGCCGACCGCAGCCTACCAGTACCTGATGGACGCGCTCGACGCGGAGCCGAGCTCCGAGGTGGAGCAGGCCGTGCGCACGGCCCTCGCCGAGATCGAGCGCGTGCAGAAGCTGCCGCTGCAGACGCGGCGGCGCTACGGCTGAACGCTACGGCTGACGCCCTGACTCCGCGTCAAGGTTGACCAGGATCACGGGTCAGCTCCCGGCGACATAGTTGACGAGGATCTCGAGCTTCCCCCGCCGGAACCGGGCGACGACGCCGCCTCCCCCCTCCTGGTAGTCCTGCTCGACGACGATCTCGATGACCCCGTCACCGTCGAGGTCCGCCAGCGCGGCGATGCGGGAGGTCAGGGTCAAGGTCTCCGGCGCCCGCGCGCCGATCCGCCGATCTTCCCTATCCGTGGACCAGACGACCGGGAGCATCTTCTTGTCCGAGCGCACGAGCACCGCAGAGAAGTGGGGCTCGGACCCCGTCTGACCGGCGGCGATGACGACCTCTTCCTGCCCGTCGCCGTCGAGATCGACCTGGAAGGCCTGCAGCACCCGTGGCTTCACCTTGTGTCCGATCTGTCGCAGGAAGCCCTGCACCTCGGCTGCCAGCTGGCCGGGGGCCACACGCTTCACCGGCCGCGGCACGGTGACCTGCGAGGCGACGAGCACCTTGCCTCCGGGCGTGAAGGCCCGGGTGGTCCGGCAGGGACGCGCGCCCTCGAGGTCGAAGGCCGCGCGGTCGAGCTCGGCCAGGTGCCGCAGGCCCTTGAGGCACAGCTCGGACTGCTTGACCTCGCCGAGGCCCACCTCGACGTAGATGATCTCGCGCCGGGTGAAGGGCCTGAGCCACGCGGCCTGCGGCCGGCGCCAGGCCGGGCTGGCTCCTGGCCGCACGATCTGTCCGACCACCTGGCCGTCGACGACCACGAGGCCAGGGGAGGGCGTCCGCGCGGCGGCGAGCAGCGGGGTGATCCAGACCACGAGGAGCAGCGCCAAATCAGCGATCACGATCCTCGAACACTTCGACGTCCGGCGGCGCGCGGGGACCCCCGCTCGCGGGGCGCCGTTCCTCGCGTCCCTTCGGGACGCTCCGGGATAAGGCAGCGGCGCCCTCCCCACCCCTCGCTCACTCGCGGGCGAGGTCAGTGCGGACCACCGCCAGAGGAGAGAGCCCGCTCCTTCGGCTCGGGGCGGGGCCTTGGCCCCTCCCGCGGCGCCCCACGCGCCGCCTTGTTGCAAGCTTCCCTGCTCATCGCGGATCGAGAATCTCGCTCGGTCATTTAGGAGCAGCGCGGAGCGCATTGCGACACCTCCCGGTCGACGGGGAAGAGGAGTCGAAGGTATCACCAGGACAGTAGCGGGTCCACCGCGCCGCTGCTGACGCTGCTCGACGAGCGGAGCCTGGCGCGGGGTGCGGCGCGGAGGGTCAGTGGTCCTGCACCAGCTCCGGGAAGCTCTCGCGGGCGGCGCGCAGCGGTGAGATCCCAGGCTGCCGCGCGACCCTCGCCGCCTCCACCACCGGGGCGGTGACCGGGCGCTCACGGCGCTGGAAGAGGAACGCGAACGCGACGCAGAAGAGCAGCGCCTGGTCCTTGAGCGGCAGATCGATGCGCCCGGGCGCGAGCAGGTGAAGCGGGATCAGCGCCGCCGGGAGCAGCAGCAGCGAGCTCGCGCTCAGGCGGAGCCGCTCCCGGATCGTCTCCGCGCCGTCGAGCGCGAGGAGGATCAGCGGCGGGAAGGCGAAGGCGAGCAGCCGCTCGGTGTTGGAGGCGAAGAGCAGCTGCGCGTAGACCAGCGCGAGGTAGGGCGCGTAGCGGAGCGCCGTGACCGCCACCCGCCGCACCGCGAAGAGCGGCAGCAGCGTCACGGCGAGCCCGAACGGCCAGCAGGTGAGCGAGAGCAGCGTCTCGCCGGAGAGCGTCGACAGGCGGTGGGGGATCATCTGCTTGAGGGCGGTCAGGCAGCCGTAGGCGCTCTGCCCGAGGTGCACGAGGCGAAGCGAATCGGGGAGCCCGGCGAGGTAGCGCGGGTCGTCGTTCCAGGCCGGCACCGCCAGGCGCACGGCGACGAGCGCGAGGACCGCCGGCGCGCCCACGAGGAGCGCGGGCCCCAGCGCGGGCCAGTCCACGAGGCGGCGCGCCCGCAGCGTGTAGACGAGCGGCGCCACGAAGAGGGTCGACTCCTTGACCAGCACGCCAGCGACGAGGACCAGCGCGAGGAGCGCATCGCGGCGCGCCAGCGTCAGGTAGATGGCGAGCGTGACCGCGAGGAGCGCGAGCGGGTCTGCCCCGCAGGCGTCGTGCAGGCTGTTCTTCGCCGCGAAGCTGACGGTGAAGTAGAGGAGCAGGCCGGTCAGCGCCAGCTCGCGGCTGAAGCCGGCGCGGCGGCAGAGCGCGTGCACGACGACGCCGGTCAAGAAGACCGCGAGCGCGGCGAGGAGCGAGAAGGCAGCGGATGCTGAAGAAGTCAAAATGGGTCCCCGCTTTCGCGGGGATGACGGCTCACCGGGAACTGTCATCCCCGCGGAAGCGGGGATCCACTTTGACCTTTCCTGCAGACGGACATCCGCGAAGATGGATCCCCGCTTCCGCGGGGATGACAACCGGCCATGGGAGCCGGCAACAACCACCCACCGTGTAAACAAGCAAACCAACAATGCTCTAGCGAGACGCTGACCCCTGCAGCTTCTTGCGCAGCCC
>JAKLHH010000330.1 GCA_022710245.1 Myxococcota bacterium | reverse complement strand
AGCTCCCCTTCGACGTCGACATGGCCTCGGGCGAGTTCAAGCTGGCGGCGACCAAGTGGGGCGGCTCGGTGGAGGACATGAGCCACTTCATCGCCAAGGGCGCGCTCAAGGCCGAGCGCTTCGCTCGCACGCTGCTCCCGCTCCTCGACGGCGGCAAGATCGTCTCCAACCACACCGACGTGGGCGCGGTCGCCACGGTGGTGGCGAAGGGCGCCGAGCGCACCGCGCTGGTGATGATGCCGGTCACCTTCGCCAAGGCGATGGACCCCGAGCTGAAGGCCGAGAAGGACCGCAACCGCGCGGTGATGGTCGGCGAGCGCTTCGACCCCAGCCAGCTCCGTCTCGAGGTCAACGGGCAGCGCCTGGCGCCCGAGAAGATCCACACCTGGAACCCGCGCTACCCCTGGTGGTCGACGGTGGAGCCGATCTTCAAGGTGAAGCTCCCGGCGGGCGCCACCTCGCTCAGCTTCAAGGTGCTCGGACCTGACGGCTCGTCGGTCACGCCGGTCACCTACTCGATGAACCTGCGTGACTACTCCGACATCAACACCCGTCGCTGGCAGAAGGAAGGGGTGAGGTAATGAGCCGCTTCTCCGTTCGCACCCTGCGCACCGTCGCGCTCCTCGTCGCGCTCGTCGCCGGCGCCTCCCAGGCCCACGCGCAGGCCGGCGAGGACCTCGCGGCGCCGACGTTCCGCAAGATGAACAAGGGGCAGATGGGCGCGAACCTGCTCCAGTTCAAGGTGAAGGAGGGCAACGTCCACTCCATCGCCGTCGAGGTGAAGACCTACGCCAAGAACGGGCGCGTCGACACCCAGCTCTTCCAGCTGACGGGGGGCGACGACCGCGGCGCCTTCCCGAGCACGCCGGGCTACCGCATGTGGGAGAGCGACAAGATCTTCGCCGCGCTCGACCAGTGGAAGGACCGCGGCCAGGTCGACCGCGTGGAGTTCACCTACGTGGTCCACGAGATCAAGGCCGACCAGCAGCGCGTCGCCCGTCCGTCGAGCGGCATGTACGCCTTCGCCGGGCGCAACGAGTGGAACAGCGACGGCGCCCCGGCGCGCATCGCCGCGAACCCGGGCCGCAAGCTCGACGCGCAGGACCCGCGCGAGGTGCAGGCGGCGGTCGACCACCTCGCCAAGCACCCGCCCGCGGGGACCTACAAGACCCTCCCCGGCTTCTACCCGCACCCGCTCCACGGCGAGAACGACATCGCCAAGGCCCTCGAGCGCGTGATCAAGGCGAAGCGGCAGAGCCCCGGCCGCCGGCTCTTCATCAAGTGGACCCTCTACAACCAGGACTCCGAGCGGCTCGCGAACCTCCTCGCCGAGGCCAAGCGCGTCGGCGTCGAGGTGGAGGGGCTCGCCGACCACTCGCAGGTGACGCCGCGCCTCGCCGGCAAGCCCGCGCACGAGATCGTCCGCAACGCGGGCATCCCGGTGACGAACCTGGTCCGCAACGGCGCCAGCGGCGGCGACATCCGCACCAACCACACCAAGGTCTGGATCCTCGGCGAGCGCGACGCGCAGAACAAGATCGTGAACGGCACCGTCTTCGACTGCTCCTTCAACACCGAGTTCCGCAACTACCCCGGCAACCAGGAGGCGATGACCACCTTCGCCAACAACAAGTACGTCGCCACCGTCTATAACCACATGTTCGAGGCGATGAAGGGCAACGCGCCGCTGCGCCTGACGCTGGAGCCGAAGAAGGCGAAGTTCATCGCCAACCACCCGCTCTTCCCCTACGTCGACCGGACCACCGGCCAGCTCTTCACCGCCCGCGACGCGCTCAACCTCTTCCTCGACAAGCCGAAGAAGAGCCTCACGCTCCTCGACTTCGTCGTCTACGACCGGCCGCTCGGCGACAAGGTGGCGGCGACGGCGCGGCGCGGCGTCAAGGTGCACAGCTTCCACAACGGCTGGAAGGCGCGCAACGAGGACAGCTCGAACCTCCACGTCATCCGCAACGGCGGCGGCAACGTGCACCTCGTCTTCTCCTCGAACGGGAGCTCGCCGGTGCACCACAAGGAGGGCGAGGCGGACGGCAAGTGGGCGCGCGGCGGCTCGCTCAACATGGGGGACTGGAGCTTCCAGTCCGACGAGTCGATGTACGTGATCCGGAGCGGCAAGATCGCCAAGCAGATCCGCGCCCAGAGCAACCGTCTCGCCTATGCCGGCTACGGCCTCGACAACCTGCGCGGCAGCGCGCAGCCCGAGAAGCTGATGCAAAAGGTGCAGTTCGAGGTCCGCGTGCCGAAGTCGATCAACCCGGCGGAGATCGCGGGCGTCTACTTCGCGGGCGGCGGCTCGCAGGAGCTCTCCGGCAGCTGGGTCAAGCTCGACGCGGCCAAGGAGCAGCCCGCCAGCGGCAAGCAGAACATCTTCCGCGGCAGCCGCAAGCTCCCGCAGGGCTTCAACCACAACGGCCGCGCGGTGATCAAGCTGCGCGACGGCCGCGAGCTCTGGTCGGTCCGCAAGGACGGCCAGGCGAACGAGACCTTCTTCACGGTGGACCCCCGCAGCTCGGGCCGCCAGCGCATCACGATGGGTGGGTTCAAGACCGGTCGCTAGGGTTCGAGTCGTGGTTGATCGCGGCTCGCTCCACCGAGCGCTCGATCGCGCCCGCCTCCGCTTGAAGCGAGGCGTCGCATCTGGGAGGATGTCGCCATGCGACGCCGCTTCGCCCTGACGCTCCTCGCGCTCCTCCTCGGCTCCCTCGGCCCCCTCGCCTGCTCCGACAGCCAGACGCCCGTGGACCTCGGCAAGCCCGACCGCCGGCGCGTCGAGGCGGGGCCGGAGACGGCGCCCGACCTGGCCACGATCGAGCTGGGAGCCCGCGAGGGCGGCGGGAAGGATCAGACGATGGAGCGCACAGCGGACCGCGGCGTCGACCAGCCAGGCAAGCCGGATCAGTCCACGGACCAGCCGGCGGGGATCGGCCCGCTGCGGCTCGGCAGCCTGAACCTCCACTGCCTCTTCGAGAGCCCGGACACCCGCGCCCAGGGGATCGCGAACGAGCTCAAGGTCCACAACCTCGACTCGCTCGCCGTGCAGGAGGTCTGCGAGACGATCGCGACGCCCTCGGACAACATGGCCAATCGCCTCCTGGCCGCCGCCAAGGCCGCGACCGGCGTCGACTGGGAGCTGAAGTGGACGGTGACCCACCAGTCCTGGAGCAGCAAGTACAACGAGGGGATCGGCATCCTCGCCAAGAAGGGCAGCATCCTCGCCTTCGGCGAGCAGGCGCTCTACAAGGCGCCGGACGACTTCGCGCGCAAGGTCATCTGGGCCAAGGTGTCGACGCCGCGCGGCGTCTACTACCACTACAGCACGCACCTCACCATCAGCTCCGACTGGAACAACCGGCTCAAGCAGGCGCAGGACGTGATGAAGGTGGTGAACACCCACCTCGCCGACAACCTCCCGCAGGTCGTCTGCGGGGACTTCAACGACAAGGACTGGAGCGGGCCGGTGCAGGCGATCACGAACGGGCCGCCCGCGATGACCGACGCGATGAAGTCGGTCTACCCGACCAGTACGCCGGGCTCGATCGGCTGCCCGAACCCGGGCGACCGCATCGACTTCATCATGATCCGCAGCGGCGCGCTGAAGAGCATCTCCAAGGTCGAGCAGCTCGCCAAGCAGTACCAGGGCATCTGCCTCTCCGACCACGTCGGGCTCTGGAGCGAGTTCTACCAGAAGTAGCCGCGCCGTCCTCGCACCGCCCACCACGCCACAGCAGCCCTGGAGAGTTTCGTGTCACCTCGCGGTCGAGGTGGAGCGCCCTCGCTCGCGCCCGGCCGGGTGGCGGGCGAGCCATGCGCTGCTACCTTTCATCTCTTGTCCCTTGAGCGAGACACCCGGGCGCGGAGGCGAGAGATGGCCGACACGATGAACCCCGATCTGAGCAAGGAGCGCGAGGCCGAGATCCTGAAGGCGGAGCACGAGCTCTTCCAGCCGCCGCCGGAGCTGCGCGCCACGGCGAACCTGCCTGACTACGAGGGCGCCTACGCGAGGGCCCTGGAGGACCCGCAGGGCTTCTGGGCCGAGGAGGCCTCGCGCCTGGAGTGGTTCCGCCCCTTCGAGGTGGTCCTCGACGAGAGCCAGGCGCCGTTCTACCGCTGGTTCGTCGGCGGCAAGACCAACATCGTCCACAACGCGCTCGACCGCCACCTGAAGACCTTCCGTCGCAACAAGCTCGCGCTGATCTGGGAGGGCGAGCCCGGCGACACGCGGAGCTACTCGTACCACGCGCTCGCGCGCGAGGTGGCGCGCTTCTCCTGCGTGCTGCGCAGCATGGGCGTGCGGCGTGGTGACCGCGTCACCATCTACATGGGCCGCGTCCCCGAGCTGATGATCGCCATGCTCGCCTGCGCCAAGATCGGCGCCGTGCACAGCGTGGTCTACGGCGGCTTCTCCACCGAGGCGCTGGCCGACCGCATCGAGGACGCGGAGAGCCGCGTGCTCGTCACCGCCGACGGCGGCTGGCTGCGCGGCAAGATCGTCAACCTGAAGGAGATCGCCGACGAGGCCGTGCAGCGCTCCGGCTACGTCGAGCACGTGATCGTGGTCCGCCGCACCGGGCAAGAGGTGAACATGGAGGCGGGCCGCGACTACTGGTACCACGACCTGATCAGCCTCCCCATCGCGTCGCCGCGCTGCGAGACCGAGGTGATGGACGCCGACGACCCGCTCTTCATCCTCTACACCTCGGGCACCACCGGGCGACCGAAGGGGATCGTCCACACGCATGGCGGCTACCAGGTCTTCACCTCGGCGACGCTGCGCTGGGTCTTCGACCTGAAGGACGAGGACCGCTACTGGTGCGCGGCCGACCCGGGCTGGATCACCGGCCACTCCTACATCGTCTACGCGCCGCTCATCCTCGGCGCGACGAGCTTCCTCTACGAGGGCGCGCCGAACCACCCCTACCCGAACCGCTGGTGGCACCTGATCGAGAAGTACTCGCTCAACATCCTCTACACGGCGCCGACGGCGCTGCGCGGGCTGATGCGCTTCGGCGAGTCGTGGCCGAACCGCCACGACCTCAGCTCGCTGCGCCTCCTCGGCAGTGTCGGCGAGCCGATCAACCCCGAGGCCTGGCGCTGGTACCACAGCGTGATCGGCGGCAGCCGCTGCCCGATCATGGACACCTGGTGGCAGACGGAGACAGGGGGCTTCATGGTGGCGCCGGTGCCGCTGACGCCGCTCAAGCCGGGCTCCGCGACGAGGCCGCTGCCGGGGGTGGTGATCGACGTGGTCGACGAGGAGGGGCGCAGCTGCGGGCCGAACCAGGACGGCTACCTGGTCATCAAGCGGCCGTGGCCGGGGATGCTGCGCACCGTCTACAAGGACCCGGAGCGCTACGTCTCGCAGTACTACGAGCGCTTCGGAAAGCAGGGCTGGTACCTGACCGGCGACAGCGCGCGGCGCGACGACGACGGCTACCTCTGGGTGATCGGGCGCATCGACGACGTGATCAAGGTCGCCGGCTACCGCCTCGGCACCGCCGAGGTGGAGAGCGCGCTGGTCAGCCACAGCGCTATCGCCGAGGCGGCGGTGATCGGCGTGCCCGACGAGGTCAAGGGCAACGCCATCCACGCCTTCTGCATCCTGCGCCAGGGCGCGAAGAAGCCCAGCGAGGAGGAGCTGAAGGGCCACGTGCGCCGCGAGATGGGGCCGATCGCCGTGCCCGCGCGGATCGACTTCGTCGAGTCGCTGCCGAAGACCCGCTCCGGCAAGATCATGCGGCGCGTGCTCAAGGCCCGCGCGCTCGGGTTGCCCGAGGGAGACGTCTCCACGCTCGAGGGGTAGCGCCGAGGGGGACCTCCACGCTCGAGGGGTAGCTCCACCGCGCGACCAGCGAGAGTCAGCGCGCTCGCGCGATCCAGATCTGCTCGCGTCCGTGATGGTACGGCCCGCGGTAGAAGTCGCCGAAGAGGTCCATCACCTCGAAGCCGCAGAGCTCGAGGAGGTGCTGCAGCTCCCAGCGGTACACGTAGCGGAGCGTGAGGCGGCTGAAGGTGCGGCCGAGCGAGCGGCCGTCGCCGTCGAGCTCCTCGAAGATGAAGTACTGCTCGATCACCTGCTCGTCGAGCTTCAGCCGGCGCGTGTCCCAGACGAGGTAGCGGTGGCCGCTCTCGGGGTGGACGAACTCGAGGTCGCGCTTCTGCGCCTCGCCGAGCGGACCCAGGTGCGCCGAGAGGATCTCCAGGCTGGGGTCGAAGACGTTCAGGATCAGCCGGCCGCCCTCGGCGAGGTGCTCCCGGACGCAGGCGAGCGCCATGCGCTGCTCGGCCACCGTCAGGAGGTGGAGGAAGGCGCGATAGGGGATGGTGATCAGCGCGAAGCGGCGGCCGAGCGAGAAGCCGCGCATGTCCCCCTGCACGAGCTCGACGCGCAGGCGCACGTCCTCGGGCTGGGCCGCGAGCTTGCGCCGCGCGACGGCGAGCATGGCGGGAGCGCGGTCGAGGCCGAGGACGCGCGCGCCCGCGGCGGCCGCGGGGATGAGGATGCGGCCGGTGCCGCAGCCGAGCTCGAGGACGGGGCCTTGCGCGGCCACGGCCTCGTCGCGGTAGAACTCGAGCTCGCCCTCGACCCCGGTCGAGTAGTGGTCGTAGAGCTCGGCGTCGAGCCGGTCATACTCGTCCATCACGGCACCTCCCCGGTTCGTCCGCTCGCGCTCGGGCGCGGCAGCGGGTCAGCAGTCCCATCACGGCACCTCCCCGAGCTCGTCCGCTCGCGCTCGGGCGCGGCAGCGGGTCAGCAGTCCCATCACGGCACCTCCCCGGTTCGCCGGGCGCGGCAGCGGGTCAGCGCTCCCGGCCCTCGCCCTCGGCCGGGCTGCCTGAGACGTCCCCGGCGCGCTGGATGCGCCAGACGTTGTGGATGCGGCGGTTGCGCGCGAAGTCGCGGGGCAGCGTCTGCTGGGTGAGCTCGTCGATGGCGAGGCCGGCGAGCGCATCCCGGTCGAGCTTGAAGCGCCGCGCGTTGTTGCTGAAGATGAGGACGCCGCCCGGCTCGAGGAGCGCGGCGGCGGCGCGGATCAGCCACGGGTGATCGCGCTGCACGTCGAGCGTCCCGGTCATGGCCTTGGAGTTGGAGAACGTGGGCGGGTCGAGGAAGATGAGGCCGTAGCGGCCCTCGAGGGCCTGGCCCGGACCGTGCTGCCGGCCCAGCTGGCCGCTGCCCCGCTGGCCGCTGCCCCGCTGGTCGCTGCCCCGCTGGCCGCTGCCCCGCTGGCCGCTGCCCCGCTGGTCGCTGCCCCGCCGGTCGCCGCCCCGCTGGTCGCTGCCCCGGTCCCACGCGCGTGCCGGACGCGGCCGCGTGGTCCGCTCGTGGCTCGCGCGCTCCGCGCCCTGGCGCAGGAGCTCCACGCAGTCCGCGCGCAGCAGGCGGTGGCGCAGGCCGCGGACGCCGTTGAGCTCCAGGTTGCGGCGCGCCCAGTCGAGGTAGGTCGCCGAGAGGTCGACGCTGGTCGTCGAGGTGGCGCCGCCGCGCGCGGCGTAGACGCTGGCGGTCGCCGTGTAGGCGAAGAGGTTGAGGAAGCTGCGGCCCGAGGCGAGCTCGCCGAGGAGCGCGCGGGTCAGCCGGTGGTCGAGGAAGAGGCCGGTGTCGAGGTAGTCGGTGAGGTTGACGAGGAAGCGGTGGCCGCCCTCGTGCACCTCGCGGAGCTCGCCCTCGCTGCCCTGCCGCCCGTAGCGCTGCTCGCGGCGCTGCGGCCGGCGCACCTTGAGGAAGACATC